>DAOVMD010000150.1 GCA_030630935.1 Candidatus Mcinerneyibacteriota bacterium
GATCGATATTAGGAGAAAAGACATCCTTTGATTCAAGCCCTAAATATTTGCTTCTCCAACAATCTAAAGAAATTAATAGAATATTTTGTTTTTTCATATATTTGAATTATAGCACAAAATATATTTAATTGTCAAGACAATTTCAACAAAGATAATGTCAAGATTACAAATTATAAATTTCAGAAATAGTTAAAAATTGACCAACCTTAACATTATTTAGGGTAATTGGTAATTATCACTGAAGAATAGCAATTCTATTAAATTATTAAAGCTCAATATTGTAGTTGAAAAAATATCGAGATTATGATATAATATAATTGAAAGGCGATAAAGTTTGAAAATATCTGTGATTATTCCAGTATTTCGTAGACCAATTGATTTAAAAAGTTGTCTAATGGCATTGAAAAACCAGACAATATTTCCAAATGAAATAATTGTTATCGTTAGAAACTTTGATGTAGATTGTCAAACTGTAGTTGAAAATTTCAAAGCTTCCATGAATAATATTCCCTTGTTTTTATAGAATTACCCACACAATATGAGAAGGTGCCAAAAACATTTTATTTCCGTTTTCAATCATCTTTTCTAATATCATTAAAGGCATAGTTGTAGACAGCAATGAATTTTGCAAAAAAGGAATATACAAAAAATCCTACATATATAAACCAACCATCTGCAATTGCTTTTAGCATTCTCAAAACCCCGGGGGCATCATTTTGACCAACTAAAATACTAAAAAATAAATATGTGAAAAATGTAAGATAACTCTTGTATTTTAATATTATCAGGGTATTATTATATGAATTAGCATACTGTTCTTCATTCGATGGTTCACGACCCTTGTTTATAAATTGCCTTCCAATGTGATGCCTTACTTTTATTAAGGGATTATACTCAAGATAACCTCCTCGTTTAACAACTTCGAAAGATAATGCAGTGTCGTTCTTATATTCCCGACCCTTTAATTTAAATTTGAAATTACTCTCAATAAACTTTCGCCTGAAAGTCATATTCGCACCACGTAAACTATCTATTTTAATTACCTTTGGATAATATTCATGGAAATTACCAAGGAATTTGCCATACCAGAATAATTTACCAACAACCTTTCCTCTAATGTAAATCTCTTTACCATTTTCATCAATATTCGGAGTATATCCACTGACCCCGGCACAATTAGATTTTGCAAAGTGTTTAATTATCTGTTCTATCCAATCTTCAAGCGGTTCGGAATCATCATCAAGAAATGATATAATCTCTCCTGTTGAATGTTCAAAACCTTTTTTCCAGGCATGTATCTGTCCAACTCCTGTCACTATCACAAGTTGAAGATTACTAATTAAACCAGAATACTGTTTAACAACAGTTTGGCACTCTTCATCAAAATCTCTAACTGTGACTATTATCTCCTCAGGCTGAACTTTTTGTCTCTTTAACGCATTCAAGCATCTCTCTAAATCAACTGGTCTTCGATACGCAGGAATTATTACAGTTACTTTCATTTATTTTTCCAAAGTTATTAAAGAAATTATATCATACAACTATTCTATTGTCAAGAATATATAATTCGGTTAACTCTGTTAACCGAACAGATATCAGAGAGCAAAGAACAGAGAACGGTCGTTTTATAGAAAAAAGTCCTACTGCGAACAAAGTGAGTAGGCCCGTATTGCAAAGGACATCGGGATCAATATTGTTTTTTTCATTTAATCGTATCCTTAAGCACCAATGCTCTAAACTACTGCATTGAAATACATAACGCAAATCGGTTTATCAATTAATAATTATCAATCATAAACCATAAATGTGAAGGGGAGCAAGCTCCTTTTTAAAATACGGAACTATTATATTAACTTTTCAATCACGGAAATTACTTTATCTGCAACTGATTCCCAATAAAAATATTTTTCTACTCTCTTTATACCATTTTCTATCAACTCTAATCTCTTTTCTTCGTTATTTAATAAAATCTTAATTGCATTAGCAATTGCTTCTGCTGATCTTTCTTTTACAATTAGTCCTGCATCACCAAGTACATCAGGTATCGCCCCTGAATCTGTTCCTATCACAGGAACACCAGATGCCATACTTTCAACAAGAACTCTACCGAATTGTTCTTTCCAACGCCAAATTGTGATAGAAGGTACAATAAGTAAATCAAGTTTTAAATATTCCTTATAAATTTCTACATGGGGAATAAATGATTTTATTTCAAGTTGAACTTTTTTATTAGTTAGGTTCTTTAGTATCCATCCCTTTAATGAACCTTCACCAACAATTATAAATTTAATACTCCGGTTTAGTTTATTAAGAGCTTTAACAAGATATTTAATACCTTTTATCTCTTCAATCCTCCCGAAAAAACCTATATTAGGAGGAGAACTTAATAAATTATTATTCTTCCTTTTAAAGCTATTTCGATCAATACCAATAGGTAAATAATCAATCGGACCTTTAAAACCCCAGGCTTGATTTATTTTTAGAGTCTCTTTATTGCACCCTAAAAAATAATTACAATATTTTAGATTATGCCTATAGATTGAACTAAATGGGAACGGAATAAACTTATGTATATTCTGGACACCATAAATAATTATCTTTTTATCCTTGTTATATTTAATCCCTTGGTAAGAAGTAATTGCATAAGGATCATTTGATATAAAAACAACATCAGGATTAATTTCTTTACTTAATCGCTTTATACTGGAACTTTTATATTTAAAAAAAATAGGATGGCGCACAAATGACGCAGGAATTGGATGTTTGATTATCTTGTCATTTGAATCTTCAAACAAATATCTCTTCTTAAATGACGGTGCACACCAAGATTCAGGTGAAATCAAATGTACTTCCCAGTCTCTCTTCTCAGAGATGATCTCAAGGTATCTTCGATTTACTCTTAATACACCATCATGTTTTATAAATAATACTTTCAATTTAGACATATCTACTTCTCAAGGAAATAATTAATATTGTTTAGCAACAATTAGAATTACCAATCAACGACAACTATTATTACCATCAACAATCACCATTATTATAACATAAAAATCACCCCTTGTAAATAGATTTTTTCATATTTCATATACTACTTTCTTTTGTTTAGTTGTTAGCTTTTTTTGCGTGAGCGATTCGGTAACTTTTGATATTGAGTTCGATAATGATGCTGCAATGACTTGATTTACCCCTTATCCACCTAGTCAAAAATACCAATATAACCGGAGTTAAAGAACGTCTATTTTACAGAAAGTATAACACACTTCCAAAATAACGGTTATAAAGTTTAGAAATGGATTTCATTTAATTAATGAAGTTTCACGAAAAAGTAAAATATATTAAAAATTTTCAATTCCTATTCCGGGTGAATAAAAACATAGTTATAATTTTTCGGGATTTTAGGTTTAATTTGAATGTTTTTTCTTCGCCCTTAATGATTCGTATACATTTTGATATTTTATGGACAATGATTGCCAATACATTATATTATAGATTTGCCCGGGATTTAAAAAGATTTGAACATTGTTTAGCACCTACTATTTTTAGAAGATTTATTAATATACTTGGAAAAATAATATATGTGGTAATAAATTTACAATAAAAATAAGAAAAAGAAACTATACCCTAATATTAAAAAAAGTTTAGAAGCTAAAAAAGCCCCTCAAAATTCCGTGGTTAAAGAATAAAACAATTGAGATAGTATGGACACCATAAAATTCTATTTTATATGACGATTAAACTACTTGTGCAAATCGGCGTTAAATCAATCCATCTGTTTCAAATAAAGAATCAATATTCGGTGTTTTATTTTTTGAATCATAACAGCTTAATAAACAGGATGCAGTGCATCAGTCATAAATAAAATTATTTTACCCATTTGAATTGAGAACCTCTTTATAAAATTTTAAAGTCTGTTCAGCAGTATTATCCCAGGTTAAATTACTTACACTATTACATGCATTTGAACTTACACTTTTCCATTTAATTTTATTATTTAATATTTTATTCAAGATATAAACAATTTCCTGTATATTTCTTTTCTGAATCAAATAACCATTTTCACCATCTATAATTAACTCAGAAGCTCCTCCAGTTTTTGTAGCAATAATCACCATTCCTCTGGACATAGCCTCTAAGTATGCCATACCATAACCTTCAAATAAAGAAGGTAAAAGAAATATTTTATGATTATCCATAAAATTAATGATATCATCGTGGGCAGGAGATGGTATTATCCTTATGTTATTTACTAAGTTTTTTGGCAGATCTTTTCTTATTTCTTCTTCAGTTTTAACCGTTGCTGCATATGTAATCTTCAAAGTTGGATTATTTCTAATCAATTTTTCTAATGCTGAATTAACATAGCGAAATCCTTTTGTTTCTCCATACCATGCAACGACAAGGATATCACCTTCTCTTTGATTATAACTATTAATTGATTTAGGAATGCCATAATGTCCCGGAGGAATAGCTGTAATTAATTTTGGTTGTTGCTTAAATTTATTTTTAATATAATTTAAATCCTGATTACACATAACTATGATTCCATTAGCATTTTTAATTGCAATTTTTTCTCGTTTGAAAATTCGAGAAGATCTATATTTAAATTTCCAGGAATATTTTTGAAGTCGTAATTCCTCTTGAACTTTATAATATTCATAAAAATATCTTGTATCCAAACCTCCTGTTCTAAAAATGTATTTCCAATTAATTCTATTCATTTTAGAAACTAGGAATCCACTATGACCATAGATATCTACAATTTCATGCTTCTTTTCTGAAATATATTTTCGAATTTTACTTGGAAATTCAAAAAACACACTATAAGCAGGATTACGAAAAAAATATTTAAGATCCTTTCTAAACAAGAAGTCCACTTTGTTGCCAGCTTTTATTAATCTCTCTCCAATCCTTAAAATTAAACCCGCAGCTCCTGAATTTATATTCTTTTCATGTGGTGAAATCATCAGTATGTTCATAAATTGTTCCTCCTTATCTAATTTGTTATTGTTGTTGGATTATATTTAATAAACTTCTCATCATTTTCAAATAGGTTCTTTACACTTTTTAAACTTTTAATAAAATCAATAATAGAGATAGTATTTTTTAATATATTAATACCTTTGGTATAGTTTAATTCATTTAGACTAGATCTATGCACTAAATTAGATTTTTAATTAATAAACATAATTATTTATCTCTATATAATTTACTAAAGAGCTCATTTACTTGATGTTATTATACAATATATTCTATTGTTATGTCAAGTATTTTCTAATTACTAATTGACAACTATGTAACTGCGCATAATTTATTCGACATAATATTTAAAAAAAGGTTTTAGTAAATTCATTATTTTATTAAGGTTGTTTTGAATATCTTTGAAGTTTTCGAATATTGCATTACATAAATATTCTTTTGTTTCAAAGTATCTATTATGAGTACAATTCTTACGAGTATAATTCCAAATTTTTTCTACCGCATTAAATTCAGGAGAATAAGGAGGTAAATTCGTTACCTCAATATATTTCCTATTAGAGTTAAACCATAAATATGTTTCTGACTTTTTATGATAACCGACATTATCTTGTATTAAAAAAATTCGATGCCGCTTTTTATAAAAATTAGGAAGCAAATAATTTTCCAGAAAATCTAAATATGTTTTATAATTAAAATACTCTTCCTGGTGCTTATATACAAATTCTCCCTTATATAAACTAATTGCTCCAAATAATTTTTATGTATTTCTTACACCTTTTGTCGGAATCTTTGGTTGAGAATTTCTTAAAACCCATGTTTGATATAAAGGATGTGTTTGTCTAAAACTTACCTCATCTATATAAACAATTATCCCTTTTTCTGTTTTTGCTTTTTTTTTAGATTTGGATAAGTATAACGGATCCAACGGTTCTTTTTTACAGAATCCCCGTTTATTAGTTTTAGCATAGGCCTTTGAACAGAACAACCTATCTTTTTTAATATTTTTCTTACATGGCCAGGATGATATGATATTCCAAACTCTTCTTTTATTACTTTTGTTATAATAATAGAAGTCCATACACCTGAATTTAATCCATAAGCAACAGGACCGCTTTCAATTATATTATTCAAGCTCTCATAATCTTCTTCTTTTAACTTAGCATTTCGCCCGCTTCAATATCCTTATAATAATCCTTTTTCTTTGTAAATATTCCAATTATTTATCCAAATGGGAATAGTAGTTGACAACAAGCATGACATCGTGCACCTTCCTATTTTAGTTTTTCGAAAATATATGTTACAATTAACCTTAAAAAAGAATTTGATTGTAATGGAAAGGCTCTATTTAGAAGAACAGTTTCGTAAAGAAGCAATAAGACGATACCTTAGTGGTGCCTTCACAGTTTCAATCTATACACAGCTTTCAAAGAGCAAGAGATGGTTCTTCAAGTGGCTCAAACGATACCGGGAAGTTGGTTCTGATTGGTTTAAAAATCACCCCAAAATCCCACATCTAATTGCCAATAAGGTTGATAAAGAGATTGAGGATATATTCATCTCTTCCAGAAAGAGACTTGAAGGTATCAAGTATGCCCAGATTGGAGCCAATGCCATCCAATGGAAGATTAAGAAGTTAGGTATAGAACCACATCCAGTCTGGACTATCAACCGTATTCTTAAGAGAAAGAATCTTGTCTCTAAGAAGAAGCCTTATGAACCCAAAGGCAAGAGCTATCCGGAAATAGTAGAGTCATCAGAAATGAACAATCTGCATCAGGTTGATCTTGTGGGGCCACGTTACATCAAGGGTGATGGCCGTTTCTATTCTCTCAATGTGATAGATATCTGTAGCCATATAATTAAGCTTAATACCATGTGTTCAAAGAGAGATGAGGAAATAGCCAATGGTCTAATCTCAACTTGGAAGACTGTAGGGATACCAGAGTATATCCAGTTTGACAATGAATTGAGTTTTCATGGAAGCGATAAACATCCCCATTCTCTGGGATTAATCTTAAGATTATGTCTCTCTTTAAGCATTCAA
The DNA here is from genome assembly GCA_030630935.1 of Candidatus Mcinerneyibacteriota bacterium. Classification (GTDB taxonomy): domain Bacteria; phylum AUK180; class AUK180; order JAQVHJ01; family JAQVHJ01; genus DAOVMD01. The sequence goes on from DAOVMD010000150.1 coordinate 7,022, forward strand.
CCAATCTTTATTCCTCAAAGAGAACCGTGGCGAAATGAAGTGATTGAAAACTTCAATAATACCTTTGATAAAAAATTCTTTAGAACCCAGGCCTTCAGGAATTTTTCTCATCTTAAGAAAGAATCAAAGGTCTTTGAAAAGTTTCAC
>DAOVMD010000424.1 GCA_030630935.1 Candidatus Mcinerneyibacteriota bacterium
AAGGTAAATTACAAGCAAAAATACGAAATAAAGAATCTTCAAAAGTTAATGAAAAAGAAATATAAAAATACAGAGTACTTTATATTAAGGGCTAAGCAGGCTTTCATGGGAATTTCAACCAACTAAAATGGAGAAGAACCAGAATGAATAATATTTTGCGTTAATTCTTTTGCTGCTTTTATTTAGAACAATATTTCTTATTATAAACTTTTATTTGTTCATTCGAAGACAAAAGATTGTCATTGCGCATCGAGTGAAACGAGATCTAGCCTGCGTCCACCTCTGATTTATCAAGGTGCGGCAATCTCGCTGAAGCAAGGAATATTTATATTTTTGTTCATAATACCAATAACATTTTAACACTTTAACAATTAAACTATCAAAGCATCTTTAGCAATTGAACTTTTTCAACTCTTGAACAATTTAACTATAAGACGTGCTATGGCACGTCTATAAAATAACATTTTAACGCATGCAAAGCATGCTTTATAAAACATTTAAACTATTGAACACTTTAACACCCTATTCGGATAACGCGGTTATCCGAATAGGGTATTAGAACCCCACCTATATCTCTTTACCACAGGTATCTTAAAACACAATTCTTGTAAATAACAGAATATTGGGAAACCAATTCTTGGCATCAATAATGTAATTAAACTCAGTAAACAAGGAGGAGACCATGAACCTAAAGAAAATCACGTTAATAAAAAGGCTGCTGATAGTATGTACAATCTTATCAGTTCTAATTATGTTTGGCTGCGAAAGATCAACCTTACCCACTGAACCGAATACAATGGAAATTGATATACCGGAAAACTTATATTTTCTCGCATCATTTTCCGGCTCCCTGATCCTTGATGATACCTCAGATGTAGATTCCATAAATATGGATAGTGTTAATATCATTGCTGTTGTAACTTTCCCGGAGACATCATATACCAAAGTTAAGTATGCAAAGTTTGATGAGAACCTGAACTATTCATTTGACTTATTTCATAATGGTCAGGAATTCCCGGATTATAATATCTGGTTATTAGTTTATTATAATGGATTCTCACCAGATTATCATATAGAATTTCAAAATTATCGCCCTATCAATGAAACCATTCCAAAAAAGATTCTTCATAAAGATTTTTATTTCTCTAAGTGAGAGACTTTTAATCTTCTCCCCCCAAAACCCCCTTTTTATTGAAACCCCGGCACTTAAGCCGGGGTTTCACTTTTAAATAAAAAAAAAGAAACCACAAAGTCCTGAATCTTAATTTAGCCACGAAAACACCCCGAAGTGAATCCGGGGTAAACTCCAGACGCAGAGAAAAAAAACAAAACAAAAAATAAACTAACCACTAATCACACGGACCACACTGAAAAAAAAAATGATAGAAGATTTTTAACATTAGTTGTTTTATTAAGTGTCTCAAACTTTAAATAAAAGCATTGTGATAATTAATGCAAGTCGGTTTATCAATTAACAATTATCAATTTTAAATCATAAATGTGTAGCGAAGTGAAACAATAACACTTCAACACTTGAACGCATGCGAAGCATGCATTGATAACACTTCAACAATTGAACCATCTCAGCTTCCGCACATTTGAACGCTTTTGTTAACTCTTAAACTATTGAACTATCTAAACTCTAGCACATTTAAACGTTTTATTAACATTTAAACTATTGAACACTTGAACACTTGAACATTTGAACGCATGCGGAGCATGCATTGATCTTTAACAATTGAACTATCTCCACATCTTTAACACATAAACTATTTAACATTTGAACTTTTCTTCATACATATTGACAAACCACCCATAAATATGCTATACTAATATCAGAGGTAGAATATTTTGACATATTATAAAGAATAAGACAGAGGAGTTCCTATGAAAAATTCATCAAATAAAAAGACCGATAAAAGGGTAGAGAGACTCAATAAAAAAATCGAGAGTCAGGAAAAAATTATTAAAGAATTAAAGCAAGAGTCTAAACAATTAAAATTACAGGAACAGTTAAAGGAGAATGAATCATTGTTTTGGCAGGTTATCAACAACTCTCCCAATTGTATATTCGTCAAGGATCGGGAAGGGCGCTATATCTTGGTTAATCAGCAGATGGCAGATATGCATAAAACCACCCCTGAAGCTCTGGTTGGCTTGACAGACATGTCCATAGCTAAAAAATGGTTGACCAGCGTTGCCGAAATTAAGGAATTCAGGGCTTCCGAACTGGAGGTAATTGATAAGAAACAGATTAGATTTATTCCGGAAGAAGAATTTACATACCAGGATGGTACAAAACGCTGGTTCCAGACCACCAAGTCACCTATTAAATGGAAAAACAAGCAGGATTACCTGCTGACTATCGCTGTAGATATCACCGAGCGTAAGCAGGCGGAAGCAGCTTTAAAAGAAAGCAATGAAAATTTCCAACAGGTTGTATCTAATATTACAACTGTTGTTTGGAAAGCAGATATCGGAAAGAACGGAGCTTTTGAAAATACTTATTCTTCCCCTGTGGTAGACAAATTACTGGAGTTGCCGGCAGGAACAATACAAAACGACTGGGATAAGTATTTCAAATATATCAAACCCGAATACATAGAACGGGTAAATAATGCTTTCAGAGAAGCAATAATATCCCCGGGCAAAGAAATTGATTGTGAATACGAAGTATTAAAAGACAACAGACAAACAGCCTGGTTTCAGTCAAAGGGTCGGTGTTTTGAAAAAAACGGTAAATTGCACGTTTTTGGCTCTACTACAGATATCACACAGCGAAAGAAAGCAGAAGCAGAACTCCGGGAAAGAGTGAATGAGCTTGAGGTTTTTTATCATGCTGCAGTGGGACGGGAGGGACGTGTTATTGAGTTAAAACAAGAGGTGAACAAGTTATTGGATCAGTTTGGTAAGAAGAAGAAGTATGGAGATTATAGCAAATAATTAAAAGTCAGAGGTGTGAAAAGTGTTATGAAGAAATATAAAAAATAAAACTAAAATGAAGATTGATATAAAGAAGTTCCTTTCTTACTTATGCAGTTTCGAAAGTTTATTTATAAGATGATTTAATATAAATCAGTTCTTTGACATATTTTATGAAGAGCACATACAGCTTCGCTGTAGAG
>DAOVMD010000256.1 GCA_030630935.1 Candidatus Mcinerneyibacteriota bacterium
CCGGTAATTTCAAAATTAAATTTACTATCTCATCTATACTAAGCGATTCAACAGGACGGTGACATGAAGGACAAAACGGTATGCCGATACTTGAATATAATAATCTTAGGTAATCATAAATCTCTGTGACTGTACCAACCGTAGAACGCGGATTCCGGGATAAAGTACGCTGCTGAATGGAAATGGTCGGGGATAATCCTTCAATATACTCTACTTCAGGCTTGTCCATCTGACCCAAAAATTGCCGGGCATAAGCAGATAACGATTCAACATAACGCCGCTGACCCTCAGCATAAATTGTATCAAATGCAAGAGATGATTTTCCGGAGCCTGATAAACCTGTTATTACTGTTAATGAATTCCTGGGAATCGTAACATCTATGTTCTTTAAATTATGCTGTGAAGCTCCTTTTATAAATAAATCCTTGATCATGGCTTTATTCTATCCTGCGGCCTTTTCTAAAAAGAATATGTCTCTTCCATTGCAGATCATTTGTAAAAGGAAAATCTTCACGGAAATGTGACCCTCTCGATTCTTCCCGGGCTAATGCACCCTTTATAATAAGCTCACCTACAATTAATAAATTCTGTAGCTCCAATAATTCAATATTTAAATAGGCTTTATTCAACTTCTTCTTTAACATCAAAACGGTTCTTAAAGATTTCTTTAAGTTGGATTTATCCCGAATTATCCCGACATATTTCTGCATAGTTGCCTGGAGTTTCAGTCTATCTTTTGTGAAGGTTTGATTTGAGGTTTTGCCAAGATTTAATTTATTCTTGACCTCAATAACCTTCTGCTTTTTAAATATGTTCATCATCTCTCCGGCTCTTCTACCAAAAACAAGACCGTCCAATAAGGAGTTGGAAGCCAATCTGTTTGCTCCGTGAATTCCGACATTTGCAACTTCGCCGCAGGCAAAAAGGCCTTCGATATTTGTTTGAGCATTATAATCGGTTTTCACACCCCCAACCAGGTAATGCGAACTTGGCACAACCGGAACCGGATCTTTAGTGATGTCAAGATTATAACCTTTACAGAACTTATAGATTGTTGGGAATCTTTTCAAGATTCTACTCTTTGATATCCTTGATAAATCGAGATATACAAAGTCCTTCCTTTCTCTTTTCATCTCATAAAAAATCTCCCGTGCAACGATATCTCTCGGTGCAAGTTCTTTCATTGGGAAATTTTCCATAAATCTCTTACCGCTATGGTTTAATAATATTGCACCTTCTCCGCGTACAGCTTCTGAAATCAGGAAGCGTGGAGTAATATCTAATGCAAGTGCAGTTGGATGGAATTGAATAAATTCCATATCAGCGATATAAGCTCCGGCTCTTGAAGCCATTGCTACGCCGTCACCTGTTGAAACAAGAGGGTTTGTAGTACTGAGAAAAACTTGACCAGCACCTCCTGAAGCAAGTATAACTGCTTTTGAATAAATTAAAACCTTTTCTCCAGAGTTCCTGTCAATCCCAACTATCCCATAACATTTCCCGTCATTCACAATAAGGTCAACTGTAAAGAAATGTTCTTTGAAATTAATTTTCTTATTTGACTTTACTTTTTCTAATAATGACCTTTCAAGTTCCTGACCAGTCGCGTCACCGTGAGCATGTATCACTCTTCTCTTTCGATGTGCCCCTTCTTTAGTAAAAGATAATTTCCCATCCTGCCTATCAAACTCAGTACCCCATTTGATAAGTTCCTTAATCCTTTCCAAGCCCTCGGTTACGAGTATCCAAACAGCTTCAGGATCACAGACTCCTGCACCTGCTGAGATTGTATCTGCAAAATGTAATTTTGTATTATCCTTTGTTGATAAAGCTACTGCAACCCCGCCCTGGGCGTGTTTTGTGGAACCTGATTCAAGTTTTGATTTTGTTACAATCAGGACCTTTCCGTATTTACTTGCCGAGATCGCAGCACGAACCCCAGATATCCCAGAACCTATTACAATGAAATCAGTTTTTAATTTATTCTTTGTCATGCTCTTTTACTAATTAAACCTAACTACAATATAATCACCATCTTCAACGATATAATCCTTCCCTACTAATTTAAATAAACCTTCTTTCTTGACACCTGAAATCGTGTCAAATCTTTGAAAATCTAAATAGTGAATTATCTCGGCTTTTATAAAACCTTTTTGGATATCCGTATGAATCTTACCTGCAGCCTCATGGGATGTTTTTCCGTGAACTAACATCCAGGCATGGGCTTCCTTTTCTCCGGCAGTATAAAATGTAATAAGATTTAATGCATTAAAACTCTTTTCAATTAACTTCTTAATCCCGGGAATCTTAATCCCAAGTGCATCCATGTACTCCCTGGCTTCGGAAGCTTCAAGGTCTGCAAGCTCTTCCTCAATTCCTCCAGATAAAAATAATAACTCAAATTTATTAACCTTACAAAAATCTGTTATCCTCTTGAACTTATCCAAATCCTTCTTACCAATATCTCCCTCAGAAATATTTATACAGATTACATAAGATTTTAAGGTCGATAGCTTGAAACCCTGAATATAAAACATTTCACTCTTATCAGTGATTAATGGTTTTAATAACTTTCCGTCAGAAAGATATTCCTGGCACTTCTCTAAAACCCTAATTTCATTCTGGTCAACAATCTTCCTATCGGATATTTTTTGTAAAGTTTTTAACCTATTTTCTACGATAGATAGGTCATTTATAATGAAATCTTCAAGTATCACTTTAAGTTGAGTAGTTAAATCTTCAGGACCGGAGAACGGGTAGTTTGAGTTTGAAAAGCTTCTAATAGTGATAAGATATGCATCTGCATTCTTTATCTCACCTTTCAAATCAAAGCCCTGATAATCATGAAATTCTATCTCAGGATAAATTATCTTTTTAGAATTAAAAACACGGGCATAGAAATCCAGCCTGAAATCCGGCACTTTAACAATTTTAATATTCTCTTTTCTATATTTATCCTTTTCATAAGAGTGAGTTAATGCGTTAAAAATGGTTGTCTTCCCGGATTTTGGAAGTCCTATCATAGAAAATTTCACAGCTAACCTTTCCTTTTAAATAAAATTAATTCACGGCACATAAAAGAGAATTTTTCTTCAGCCGAATCCATATTCACTCCTATCTCAATAAATCCCGCGGAGCCCTTAAAAAATAAAGCTTGCCCAATTGAAACCTCACTATAATGGTCTGCTGGAATAATATCCAATAACTCACCTGAACTCCTGAATATTTCAGAAACCTGGTCAAAATACTTATTCTCAAGATTTGTAATTGCATTCCCGAATAAATCGATATAAATTATTGTAGCTTCGAAATATACTTGATCAATTAAGTTAACTTCGGGAAATTTAAATAATTTAGGTGAATCAAACTTGACTCCCAAATTTAGCGGAGATTCGCCAAGGCTTAATCGTGCAGCTACAGGCGCAAAAATATCCCTGCCATGAAATGAAGAACTAATATTAGGCAAGGATAATTCAGGATCAGTAATATGAAATACAGAATAATCCTTCTCTTCTTGTAATACCCAACTTAATACTCCGTTATCAGGAGCTAAAAATGTAAACTTGGCGGTATCTACACAGATGATCTTTCTATTAGAACCAACCCCAGGATCTACAATTACAACATGTACAGTACCTTCAGGAAAATATTTATAAGTGGAATAAATGACGAACATTGCAGAATTTATATCGTATTGAGGAATTAAATGCGTGATATCGATAATCTGAGCTTGAGGATTGATAGTCCTTATCACTCCTTTTACTGCACCTGTAAAACCATCATTCAATCCAAAGTCAGTTGTTAATGTGATATTTCTCATAGGTTACTTCTATAATAAGTTTAAGAGTTTTTGTTTAAGTTCCCTTTTATTGGGTTTTTGTTGTAGATAAATATTTTCAAATAAGTCAGTTGGCGGTTCATGAGAAAATTCAATTTTTAATTTTATTTTCTTAATGAAGTCTCTTGAGTTAATTGCAATCCCGCCAAAACTTTCAATTTTGCTATATAGTCTTTTATCAGCAGATATTACGATAATATTATTGAAATTATTCTTAGCTTCTTCAAAGAACTGTATAATCTTTTCGTCTGCAGTAGATTTCATACCTGAGAATATTATATTAGAGTCTTTCTCAAGTGAATATCTACCCGGGGTATCCTTCCCATCGAAAACCAGTAAATAATGGAGGTTTTTATATTTCTTAAAATATCCGCTCATCCTGCTTGCAAGGCGTTTTCGTGCTTGGTGTATGTTTTTACTATTGAGTGAACTTCTAAGTTCTTTCCAGGAAAAAATCATATTGTTTCCATCTAATATTACAAGGTTCTTCATAAGTTACCGTTTTGTAATTATATCACATTAAAATTTATATGTCAAGTTCTAAAAGATGATGCTTCAAGTCATCTATGAAATCTCGAAGTTCAGCAGCTTTTTCAAAGCGTAAAGATTTTGCTTCCTGCTGCATCTCCTTAGTTAATTTCCTGATTAACTTATCTATTTCATTAAATTCCTTAGGAATTTGAAATTTCTTCTTCTTTGCTTTTGATTTCGTCTCAATCCTGAACCCGTCTTTGATAGGTGAGATTATGGTTTTCGGTATAATTCTGTGTTCTTCGTTATATTTAACCTGGATTTCCCGACGGCGATTAGTCTCAGAAATTGCCCGTTTCATCGACCCTGTCACTTTATCAGCGAACATAATGATCTTCCCATTTACATTCCTTGCAGCCCTGCCGATTGTCTGGATGAGAGCTGTTTCAGATCTGAGAAACCCTTCCTTATCGGCATCAAATATTGCAATTAATGAGACTTCGGGCATATCAAGACCTTCCCTGAGTAGGTTTACTCCAACTAAAATATCAAATTTCCCCGACCTTAAACCCCTAATTACTTCAAAGCGTTCAAGCGTATGTATCTCAGAGTGAAGGTAAGTGACCTTATAATTCAGGGTCTCAAGGTACTTCGATAGGTCCTCCGCCATCTTCTTTGTTAAAGTTGTAATTAAAATACGTTCTTTATTTTCAATTGTTTTATTGATCTCAACTAATAAATTATCCACTTGATTCTTGGTTGGAGATATTACAATCTCAGGGTCAATTAAACCGGTTGGACGGATAATCTGTTCTACTAAATTCTCTGTAAGATCCAACTCAAAAGCAGAAGGAGTTGCAGATGTATATAAGACCTGAG
>DAOVMD010000247.1 GCA_030630935.1 Candidatus Mcinerneyibacteriota bacterium
AAAAGAACAGAATAATAATTTTTAACAGAGATTACATGATAAATGTGATTACTAAAATAAATAGAATGAAAGCGAAATGAATTACTTTTTTACTAAAGATTAAATCAAAATTAATTCTGCGATTATGAAAAAATAAACACCTATATTTCTATTCATTTTTTTTATTACATATAATCATGTTGTCGGAATCCTTGATTCCAATCTCTGTTAAAGACTTACCGTTTCTAAAATCTTCAAAATATGATTTCAATATATAAAAACAATTCATTGTTAAGTTTTTTTAAATCGTTTACGATTCTTATGAAAATGTATTCATTCCAAAACAAAAGAATTGTATCTCAAACAAAGTAGGGGTGGAAGTTTATCCGGTATTTGCCATGGTACGGGAGCGTTAACCCGAATCGCATGCATATAATTCTTCGACATAATCAGGGAAGAAACTTTTTAAACATCGAGTAATCCCCGAATTTTTATTTGATTCGGGGCGGTGAAGTAAGCATTCTTTTGTATTTTTAAGCATCAGTGGCTCTAAACAAGAGTATTAAATTAAATAATACAAAACCTCTGCGTTCTCTGCGTCCTCTGCGGTGAAATAAGCATTCTCAAGTACTTTAAGCATCAGTGGCTTTAAAGAAGAGTATTATATTAAAAAATACTTATATTTAAATTCAAAATTGTTTTCATTGTTAAGGTTTGAGTTTTTTACTTTTTTCTTGACATTAATGTTAATTATTGTTATAATGATTTTTTGCTTAAATATAAGGAAGGTAAATGAAAAAGATATTAGAGGATTTAGTAAAGACATTCTCACCTTCAGGGGATGAAGAGCTCATTCGGCGAAAGATCAAGAGATATTTTAAGGGTGCCGGATTAGAAGTAAAGACTGATCGTATAGGGAATATTTGGGGAATTCGTAAAGGAAAGAAGAAGAAAGTTCTCATGATAGAAGCTCATATGGATGAGATTGCTTTGATGGTATCCTATTTTGAGGAAAGAGGTTTTCTCCGATTTACAACGATAGGTGGTTTTGACCCGAAGATTTTACCCGGTACAGAAGTAATAATACATGGTAAGAAAAAGATTAAAGGAGTAATTTCTTCTATTCCTCCGCATTTGCAGACAGGTAAGCGGACTAAACCCTGGTCCATGACCGAGATTTTTATAGATACCGGATTAAATGATTTAGATTTACAGGCAAATGTTCGAGTAGGGGATTATATTTCTTTACCTAAATCCTTTATATCGCTGAAGAATTCCCGGGTTGCCGGGGCTTCACTTGATAATCGGGTAGGAGTTTCACTTCTGGTAGATATTGCGCAATCGCTGAATAAGGTTACAGATTTTACGATTGTTTTTGCAGCAACATTTGGTGAGGAGATCGGTTTACGCGGTGGAATTACTTCGAGTTACAGAATTAAGCCGGATATTGGAATATGCCTTGATGTATCTTTTGGTGATTTTCCGGGGCAGCCTAACTTATTAACCAAGTTAGGTTCCGGTCCGATTCTTTCGATTGGACCTGTGTATCACTCGGTTTTTCAGAATTTTATCAAGAAAACAGCCAAAAGGAAAAAGATCAAGTTTCAGCATGAGATTGAGAATCGTCCTGGCGGCACGAATGCCGGACCTATTCAATTGAGCGGCGCGGGAATTGCAGTTGCAGGCATCTCTGTGCCGATTAGAAATATGCATTCACCTGTTGAGGTTGCTGACTTGAATGATATTAAGAATACATCAAAATTAATTAAAGAGGTTATATCCACATTAAAAATTAGTATTTTGGAGAAAGTGAAATGTTATTAAAAGAGATATCCAATATTCCTGGACCTTCAGGATATGAGAAACCAATCAGGGATTATCTAAAGAAACTCGTTAGAAAAAACTGTAAAACCCTGGAGACTGATGCATTAGGAAATATAATTTGTTTTAAACCCGGTAAGAAGAAGACACCGCGGATTATGTTATCTGCACATATGGACGAAGTTGGGTTTATTGTTTCTGAAATAAATCCTGACGGATTCTTAAAAGTTCAATCCTTAGGTGGGATTGACCCAAGAGTCGTTCTTACGAAGAAGGTTTATTTTCCTGGTCAAAAAATTAAAGGAGTAGTTGGAGTTATCCCTATTCATCTTATGAAAAAGGGAGATGGAGATAAGGTTCCTGACTGGGATTCAATTTATATTGACATCGGAGCAAAGAACAAGAAGGATGCGGAGAAATATATTCAACTTGGAGATGTTGCAGTTTTTGATACTGAATTTGAGGACCTTGGTGATGTTTACAAAGGAAAATCCTTTGATGATAGAGTAGGATGTTATATCCTTCAAGAAATGTTAAAGAAGAGATTTGAATATTCAATTTATGGAGTTTTCACAACACAGGAAGAATTCGGATTACGCGGGGTTCGACCCGCAGTAAATAAAGTAAAACCTGATATTGCAATTAATTTAGAATGTACGACTGCAGGTGATCTACCCACAGAAAAGGATTTAACTCCTTCAACCGAACTTGGAAAAGGCCCAGCAATTACAATTATGGACAGAACCTCTATTTCTTCTCCTAAGTTAGTTGATTACCTTGTTAAACTTGCAAAGCAAAATAAAATTCCGTATCAATTTAAAAGAACCACAACAGGTGGAACTGATGCCGGGTATATTCATTTATCAAGAGACGGAGTTGCAACCGTAACAATTTCAGTTCCTGCAAGATATATCCATTCACCAGTCAGTTTAATTAGTAAATCTGATTTAGAGAATGCAATTAAATTAGTAGAATTAGCGATTATAAACTTAGATAGGATAAAACTTTAATATTTGGAGGCTTTCAATGAAAGGCACAATAAATTTAATTAAAAAACTAACTTCAATAGTTGGTCCATCCGGATACGAAGATGAAATCAGGGAAGTAATAAAGAAGGAAGTTAAGAAATTAAAGATAAAGCATATCGAAGAGACCCCGCTTGGTGCTTTGATAGTTAAAGTAGGCAGTGGTAAGAAGAAGATAATGTTAGCTGGTCATATGGATGAGATTGGGATTTTATCTACACATATTGACAAGAAAGGTTTTATCAGATTTGCAAATATTGGGGGAGTTTCCAAGTATGGTTTAATAGGGTCCCGGATAAAGTTTGTAAATGGTGTTTCCGGTTTAATTTCAACTGAACCGATTAAAAAACCTGAGCAGTTTTCATTTGAAAAATTATACATTGATATTGGTGCGAAAAATAAGACTGCAGCTGCAAAGCTTGTCCCAGTCGGGACATTTGGAGTTTTTGATAAGGAATGTGTAGTTTTGGGTAACCGAATAATTTCAAAGGCGATGGACGATCGAATTGGGTGTGTCGTAATGCTTAATGTTTTAAAGAAGGTTTATAATAAGAAACTTCCATACCAGGTTTATTTCGTTTTTACTACACAAGAAGAAGTTGGTCTTCGTGGTGCAAAGACTTCAGCTTTCAAGATCGACCCTGATTTTGGGATTGCACTTGATGTTACAGGCACTGGTGATACTCCCGAAGGCTATAAAATGGCAGTGAATCTTGGAGACGGTGTAGCAATTAAAGTTAAGGACAGGTCATTGATTACTCATCCGAAGTTGAAAGATGTTTGTGTAAAACTTGCAGAGGAAAAAAATATAAAATATCAACTTGAGATACTTGAATGGGGTGGAACAGATGCGGGAGCGATTCATCTGACAAGAGCAGGAATTCCAAGTACAGTTTTTTCAATTCCGACCAGATACATCCATTCTCAATCTGAAATGATTGATATGGATGATGTAAAAGCAACCGAAGCTCTCCTTGAAAAGATCATTACAACTAAAGATTTAGGAAATTTAAAGTTTTAGAAAATGTTTTCAGTTAAATTTGGCAATCTTAATGACGTAGAACATATTATTAGATTATGGAAAGGGATGATGCATTATCATGTTAAGTTTTCCCCTTTATTTAATCTTTGTGAAGACCCTGAAAGATTCTATAAGATGTATCTGGTTAATTCACTTAATAATCCTGAAGTTGCATACGGTGTTATCTATGATGAAACAGATGCTATACTTGGTTATGTCCGAGGTTCTATAATATCCCGGGCTCCTATCTTCGAAAAAAGAAGGATTGGTATGATAAATGAAATTTATGTTTCAACTGAACATAGACGCAAGGGATTAGGTCGAAAATTAACCGAGTTTGTTTTTAATTGGTTCACTGAAAAGGGTGTGGAATATATTGAATTAGAAGTTTCGTCAGGTAATTCTGACAGTGTGAAATTTTGGGAGTCAATCGGTTTTACTAACTATAAACTAAAGATGAGTATTAATTATGGGAAAAAATGAAATAAAGAGTTTAACACGGGCGCGTGATTTTATTTTTAAGAAAACTTCGATCAAGCCGGAGATTGGTGTAATTTTAGGTTCCGGTCTTGGAGCATTTGCAGAGCAGTTAAAAGATTCCACCGTTATTCCTTACTCAAAGATTCCGGGTTTTCAGAGATCTCAAGTGAAAGGTCACTCAAACGAATTATTTTTAGGTAAGCTGCGGAATAAAACGGTTGCCGTGATGAAAGGGAGGTATCACTATTACGAGGGGTATTCAATTTTTGATGTTACTTTCCCTGTAAGAACTCTACATGCTTTAGGTGTAAAGAAATTAATTATTACAAATGCCGCTGGTAGTTTAAAGAAATCTATTCCACCTGGTTCTTTAATGTTCATAAAAGATCATATTAACTTATCCGGGAAGAATCCCCTGATCGGAATATCATCAGAGTTTGGTGAGAAATTTGTTGATTTAACAGATGCGTATTCAAAGAAATTATTAAAGCCAGCTCAAGCAGTTGCTAAGAAGCTAATGATTAAAGTTAAGTCGGGGGTTTATGTATTCCTGACAGGGCCATCTTATGAAACCCCTGCAGAAGTGAAGATGCTGGAGAAATTAGGCGGGACAGCTGTAGGTATGTCCACAGTTCCTGAAGTTATTGTTGCAAACCAATTAGGATTAGATGTCCTTGGAATCTCAAGTATCACCAACTTTGCGTCAGGTCTTTCAAGCGGAAAAATTCACCATAAGGAAGTGATCGAGGTTAATAAAAGAACTTCAAAAGCATTTATCAAGTTGTTAAAAAATATTATTCTACATATTTAATCTATGAAAACAGCCAAGCAATGGAAGTATTATTCTCCTTCAAAAAAACTGATTAGTACTATTTCAAATCAATTCCAGCTCTCGAAGACCCTGGCAAGGTTATTAATCAATCGTGGGCTT
>DAOVMD010000147.1 GCA_030630935.1 Candidatus Mcinerneyibacteriota bacterium
AATGTTATTATCTTCAATCATGGTCAAGGTCAAACTGACCTTGACTGAAGGTTAGTACATTGGATAAGTATTGTTATTAGCCAAGAGCAATGGGGTTTCACCCCCATCACTCGCTCTAAACAATTATAAACAATATAAATAAGTCAATTACATGTCTCGTTCAAGTCCCTGTAAAAAAAATCTTTTCTTTGTTTTGTTTTTTTGTTTTGTTTAAGTTCTCGTTAGTTCTCTTCTTTTTGTTTTCTTTCATAATAAGTGATTAATGGGACACTCTTGAAAAATTTGGAAAATACATTTCTTTGGAGACAGAAGAAAGTTTTATCAATAATGCTACTTTTTTTTCATTAACAGAATGTCCCAAGTTTTTTCCTTTTTGCTTTTTATTTTTAATCGTGTCTGTCCTTCCAAAATTCAAATCCGGAATGTATTGATATCCAAACTTGCTTTCTTAATTTTAACATTCAAGTTTTTTCTTTCGATTCCCGAGATGCGCGCTGCTTTTGAAATATTTCCATTAGTTTGTTTTAAGAGTCTTGTCAGGTAGAGGGTGTCAAATTCCCAAACTATTTTTTTCTTTAATCTTTTATAATTTAAGTCACCTGTTGTCGCATAATTATTTGAGATTGAACTTTCCAATAAGACATCCAGCGGTAAATCCTTTGATGTAATAGTGGATTTATCCCTATTGATCAGAAAGATTCTCTCGATTACATTTTGAAGTTCTCTCACATTTCCCGGCCATTTATATTCAATAAACAACTGCATCAATTCCTGTGATAAGGTAATGGTTTTATTATATTTAATACAAAGTTTATTTAAAAAATATTGTGTCAATTCTTCAATATCTTCTTTTCTTTCTCTTACAGGCGGGAGATATATTGGAAGAATATTTATCCTGTAATACAAATCTTCTCTGAACTCTTTTTTCAGGACCATCTCCTGAAGGTTTCTATTTGTTGCAGCAATTATTCTTGTATTTACTTTGCATGGTTTTGTTCCCCCAACCCTGTAAAATTGACCATCCTGAAGAATTCTAAGGAGTTTAGCCTGAAGCAGGGGGTGGATATCTCCGATTTCATCGAGAAATATAGTTCCATTATCTGCAATTTCAAATAGACCCTGCTTTAAAGTATTTGCACCCGTGAATGCACCTTTTTCATATCCAAACAGCTCAGATTCAAGGAGATCAAAGGGGATTGCTGCGCAATTTACCGCTACGAAATTTTCATTTTTTCTCCTGCTGCTTTCATGTATTCTTTTTGCAATCAACTCCTTTCCGGTTCCTGATTCCCCATAGATTATAACAATCGAATCAGTATCATGAATCGTATCAATGAAATCCAGTATCTTTATAATCTTTTCATTTTTTCCTATTATGAGTGTTTGATTTTTATTTTCTTTATTTGATTGTTCCCGCCAATTAACATTAAGTGCCCGGTTGATTTTATTTTCAATCTCGTCTATATGAAATGGTTTTGTAATGAAATCATACGCACCATTTTTTATTGCCTTAACTGCAATTGCAATATCACCAAACCCGGTGATAATAATGACAGGGATACCCAGGAACTTCTCCTTTGCATATTTAAGAACTTCAAACCCATCAACCCCGGGCATTTTGATATCTGAAATAATTAAATCAACTTTCTCATTGATTGCCTGGATGCCACTGAGTCCATTATATTTTTTAATTATTTTACAATCTTTCCCTTCCATTAACATTTCAATTGTTTTTCCTATTTCCTTTACGTCATCAATAACTAAAATTATCTTTTCCATTTTAACCCCCCGAATTAGTTAAACTTGTTCTGCATATTCTTAGAATATCATTGATAGTAAATGGTTTATATATATAACCATCAGGATTTAAAGATGCTAACTTCATTTCACTGTTCTTTGCAACATAAGCGGTGATAAAAATTATCTTAGTTTCCGGAAAATTCTCCCTAATCTTTTTAAACAGTGTAATTCCATCACAAACCGGCATTAAAACATCTGTAATCACAAGATCAAATTCATGCGTTTCAAACAGATCAATAGCCGATTTTCCATTTTCGGCTTCAAAAATGTCGTAATTTTCAAGTGATAATACTTGATGCAAAGCATCTCTCATAAAGCTTTCATCATCTACAACTAAGACTTGATTTCTCATCTTTCTCCCCCATGGATTTTTTTGTTGTTTTAAAATGAAGTTGAAAAGTTGTACCTTTCCCAACTTCAGATTTAATATCGATTAAACCATTATAATTATTTATTATTTTTAATATTAAAGACAGTCCAAGCCCTGTCCCCAGACCCACTTCCTTAGTTGTAAAGAATGGTTCAAAAATTTTATTTAAATTTTCCTCAGCAATACCGGATCCGGTATCCTGAATCTCTAAAAAAATATATTTTTGATTTTTCAAATTGGTATTTTTAGTTATGATCTTTATCTCTCCATCATGTTCGATTGCATCCTTTGCATTGGAAAATAGATTAAGAAATATTTCCTGGAAATCAATTATATTTCCAAATACAATATCATCCTCAGCATTAAAGATGGTTGTAATCTTTATTCCTAAGTTTTTATAATAATGTTCAATCAGCTCGATTGAATTTGTGATAACAGAATGAATAGACATCCTTTCAGAAACAGTATTTTTTCTCGATAGATTTAAAACCTTCTGAATTATTGCGCTTGCAGTTAGTGACTGCTCAACAATTTTTTGTAAAAGATCCTGATCATCCTTTTCAATATATTCTTTTCTTAATAGAAGTTGGGCAAATGCCGAAATTATTCCGAGTGGGTTGTTGATCTCGTGTGATAATCCTGCTGCAAGTTCACCAATCGCAGCTAACTTCCCCGATTCAATTAATTGTTTCTCAAGAAGCAGCTTTTCAGATAATTCATCTGACAGTTTTTTAAATAAAAATTCTTTTTCAAATCTTAAGCCGATATATGATGATAATGCATGAAGAACTTGAATCTTTTTCATATTCGTTTTGCTTTCCTTAATTTCTTTTCCCAAGAGAATAAAGCCAATATTTTCCTTTTGACTTTTTAACGGAATAAGCTGAACAGAATATTTATTTGAGATATTAAGCAATTTACTTTTACCTAACAAATTAGGGGAGGTTGTATTTATGAATGTAATACTATTCTTATTTAGTAATTCCTTCAAAATTGCTTTCTTACTCGGGAGAAAATTATCTTTATAGATTTCCGGGAGCAGAGATGAATTGAAGTAGGAAAACATATCATCAGGTTCATTATAGATAATAAAACCTCCGAAAGCACTGTTTGAATATTTAATTATTTTATAAAGTAGATGCTGTGCAGCATCTGAAAAAATCTCTTCTTGAAAGAATATTTTATTAATCTCGAACAAGAATCTCATCTCTTCAGCAACCCAAATATCAGCTTCCATTTGTTTCTTTTTCTGTATATCATAAAAGATATTTCTGAGAACTTCTAAATTAATTGGCTTCTTTAAAAAATTAAAAGTTCCTAAATCAGATATCTTATTTAGAAATTCAAACTCTTTATAATTTGATATTACAATTAAGTTAGCATCCAGATTACCTTTCTTGATATCTTCAACCAACTCTAATCCTGATTCATCTCCTAATTTAATATCTAAGAATATTGCAAAATACCGGTGCTTTTTCATCCTCCTTTTAGCAGCATTAAGCTGATCCGCATAATCAATTTCAAGGTGGAAATCGATATTTATTTTTTTAAAGACAGATAATGTGTCTATGTTCTCATCAATAAGAAGGATATCCATTGTTATCTCTTAATTTTTTTCAAGGTTGTTAAGAATGAAGTTACTACTTCAGGATCAAAATCATATTTGGAATATCGGATTAATTCTTCGACTGCTTCCTTCTGATTCATTCGGGGTTTATAGATCCTTTGATTCAGCATGGCATCATAGGCATCTGCAACACGAATAATTCTTGAACCGATCGGGATATTTTCACCGGAGATTTGAGTAGGGTACCCTGTGCCGTCATAATTTTCATGATGATGATAAACAATGGGGGGTAAAATATCATTTTTTAATACCGATTTAATAAACAGCGCAGATAGGAATGGATGCTTTTTGATTTGTTTAAAATCTTCATACTCCAATTTATCCTTTTTCATAAGAACTTTGATTGGAATCGCAATCTTTCCTATGTCATGGAGAATCCCTGCAAGTTCAATTTGTTCCTGAAAAGTTTCACTCAATCCCATTTGTTTTGCAATCCTCTTTGAAACCTTTCCTACTCGCTCAGAATGACCGGGAGTACATTGACTTATCTTCTCAAAAATGCTTGGTAGGTGTCTTAAAGTATTCCTAATAAACCCTTCTTTAGTTCTGCTGAACCCGAGCATAGTGAGAATATGCTTGAAAATATCTGAGAATCTATTTAATGTATCCAGGTCATAAAAGTCAAAAGATTCACATTTACAATTAATTATTTTTATCAATCCAATGTTCTCTCCTTGAAAATTAATAGGAGTAGCAAGTGTATTTTTAATCTTTACATCTACATCGTTATCAGTAAAAAACATTTTATCCTGCGGTAAAATATCCCTTAATTTTTTCAAATTAAAGATAGATTGAGATTCTAAATTTAAAGGATTATAATATCTATAAGATGGGATAAAGCCCTCAACTCCAAATGCAAAGAATTTATCAGAGTTAAGCTCTCTCATTATTATAAGGGCAATCTCGGCATTAAACCGCATCGCAACCATCTTTGCAAAGATATTAGATATTGTAACGATTAATGAATCGGTCGTTACTGATTTTGCAAAATCAGTAATTGTATTAACCGAAATAACATCAGAATTAAAAGCTGCATTATGAAGAGAATCAATTAAAGATTTTGTATAGTTCTCGTGGTATTTTTCCATATTTTCATAAAACATTTCACGCTTTAGAAATGCATTTTTAAGAGTATGATTTATTTCATCAATCTGAAAAGGTTTATTAATGAAATAATACGCACCATTTTTTAAAGCTTTTAAATTTATATTCAGGTTTGAATACCCGGTAACAATTATAATTGGGATATCCAGGTTTTGAGATATTGCAGTTGATAATATATCAGAACCGTTTTTCCCGGGCATCTTTTCATCCAGGATTGCAGCATCAATATCATGGCTTAACAGGATCTTCTCAGCATCTATTCCATTGCCGGCGAATACAAATTTAATATCCTGAAATCCAGACTCCACAATCTGTGAAAGCGCAACACGCATCTGTTCTTCATCATCTGCAATGAGAATTGTTTTTGGCTTTTTTAAAGTTTTTACATTCATCATAAGCCTCCGGTATGACTTCGTTGAAAATTATTTTAATTTAGATTAAGTATGCTTTTAATCTTGTTCTCTAATTCTTCAGGATCAAAAGGCTTTGTCATATGAAACATTGCACCCATAGTTTGAGAGACCATTTTATAGATCTTCTCTCCCCGTACTGTTAACATGATAATTGGGATACCGGAAGTTTCAGGATCTTCTTTCAGCTTTAATGACGCGGTATACCCGTCCATCTCAGGCATCATAATGTCCATAAGGATAATGTCCGGATGAATATCCTTTGATTTTGAAATGCCCTCAAGACCATTTTTTGCATAATATACCATATACCTGGTCTTATCCATTGCCATCTCAATTATTGAAAAAATATGCGGATGGTCATCTACAACTAAAACTTTAGTTCTCTTCATGGTTTCCTCCATTTGTTAAGATTGTTGATGCTTGAATGTTAATATACTCTTCTGAAATAATCTCTTTTTTAATTAAATTTTGAAGGGATTGTTTAAAGCTCTGCATTCCATACCGCAGACCTGTTTGAATAATTGACGGTATTTGAAATGTCTTACCTTCTCGAATTAAATTTGAAACTGCCGGAGTGCTTATTAGTATCTCCACTACAGGAATCAGGCCATCCTTATCAGTTCTGGGATATAGTTTTTGTGCAATTATGACTTTAATTGATTCTGCCAGTTGTGTTCTGATTTGAGATTGCTGCGAGACCGGGAAAATATCTATTATCCGATTTATAGTTTGAATAGCTGAAGACGTATGTAGTGTTCCAAAAACTAAATGACCTGTTTCTGCTGCTGTCAGGGCAAGGGAGATTGTATCGAAATCTCTTAGTTCTCCAACCAGAATTATATCAGGATCTTCACGTAATGCTGCTTTGAGACCGTCACTGAAGGAGTGCATATGTGTCCCCAACTCACGCTGGTGTATCTCAGAGTTTATACCTTCATAAATAAATTCAATCGGGTCTTCAAGTGTGATTATATGTTTCTTGCAATTTTGATTTACCTGGTTTACTATCGCTGCAAGAGTAGTAGATTTCCCTGAACCTGTCGGACCGGTCACAAGCACCAAACCCTGATGAAATGATGCAATGTTATTTAGACTCTCAGGTAACTCTAACTCTTCAATTGATTTAATAGAATTACTAATTGCTCGAAATGTAATCCCTAAACCATGACGCTCATGAAATACATTAACTCGAAATCTACCAATCCCTTTTAAATCAATAGCTAAATCTAATTGTAAATTCTTATCCAATAATTTCTTCTCGTCATTTGTTAATAATGAAAAAATACTCTGTCGAACAAATTCGGCTTTGAGAATATTATTATTCATTTTTAATAATTCACCATGCTTTCTTATCATCGGCGGGTACTGAACTGAAATATGTAAATCGGACGCATTCTCGGCAAGCATCTGCGAAAGCAGTTCATTAATATTCATTGTCTTCTATCCCTAAAGTTATTTTTAATTTCTCTAATAAATCAGGTGGTAAAGATATACTCGTTTTCAAATGAGATAAAAAATTGTTACGGTATTTTATTAATTCATTAATCCAGGTTTCATCATTATTATAAAATGTCCGGAGACTTTTTACCCTGAAGAAATCTCCAATTATAAAAGGTTTCTTATTGAAATCGCCAATGTCCATCATTAAACCTGAAACTGAAATGTTTGTAATTTTCCAGGGTTCCTTATCCAATAAAATTCGAAGACATTTTAAAGGAGTAAAATAATCAATTGATGAGACCAGGATAATAAAATTCTTTAAAGACTCGATCTCAGTTATATATTTACTGAGATCATAATCTTCAATTATAATATATTTATATATCTTAAAAAGTTCTGTTGAAAACGAATTGAAGTCCTTAGCACGCTTTTCCAAAAATATAGTAGGGATATCATAAGAGAGTAATTGACCCTGTTTTGAACTTAAGTAAACTACATCCTTGAATTCATTCC
>DAOVMD010000315.1 GCA_030630935.1 Candidatus Mcinerneyibacteriota bacterium
GTTTTATAAAGGCATGCTTTGCATGCGTTCAAGTGTTAAAGTGCTGTAGTTTCGCTTCGCTTCACATTTATGATTTATAATTGAATATTAGCAATTGATAAACCAGTTTGCATTATATAGTATAATGCAATAGTAAGAGCAATGTTTCTTAATGTAAAATTATTAATTATCTATTCAAAGACCTAAGAATTGTTTGCTCACATTAAAGTAACTCAGGCTTCCAGCCTGAGAAGAAAAAAGGACTACAGGCAAGATGCCTGTGTTACAATAAATAAAGTTAATCGAAATCCGTCAATGTGTAAAAAAACACTTGATATTTGGCACGATTTTTGATATAATGTTAGTTTAATATGTGATAATAACATTATAATAACAGTTCAAGTTAAATTAGGAGAATTTTATATGAAGGGTGCAAGACCGGTAAAAGCTCCACACGGGACTAAGATTTCATGTAAGAGCTGGCAGCAGGAAGCAGTGATGAGAATGCTGATGAATAATCTTGATGCTGATGTTGCAAAGGATCCGGACAATTTAATTGTTTATGGCGGAAACGGTAAAGCAGCAAGGAATTGGGAGTCTTATGATTCGATTATTGAGACTTTAAAAAATCTTGGGAATGACGAAACATTATGTATGCAGTCGGGAAAACCTGTTGCAGTATTTAAAACAAATCCTTGGGCGCCAAGAGTTTTAATCACCAACTCCTTATTAGTTCCCAAATGGGCGACCCCGGAATATTTCAGAGAATTAGAAGATTTAGGTTTAATTGTTTATGGTCAGATGACTGCAGGTTCGTGGATTTATATAGGTACCCAGGGAATTTTACAGGGGACTTATGAAACCTTACGTGCTCTTGCAGAGATTGAATTTAACGGGACTTTGCAAGGTAAATGGGTATTATCAGCTGGTTTAGGAGAGATGGGAGGAGCCCAGCCTTTAGCGATCACGCTGAATGATGGAGTTGCAATTGTTGTTGAAATTAACAAATGGGCTATTGAAAGAAGAGTAAAAGATAGATATCTTGATACCTGGACTGATTCTCTTGATAAGGCTTTAGAGATGAAGGACCAAGCGCTTAAAGAAGGTAAGCCATTATCAATTGGTTTATTAGCAAATGCAGCAGATATTTTTAGCGAGTTAGTAAAAAAGGATATTATTCCTGATGTGGTAACAGACCAAACTTCAGCACACGACATGTTAAATGGCTACTTTCCTATCGGTTATACATTTGATAAGGCGAATACTCTTCGGGAGCAGGACTCGGAACTATATCTCAAGAAAGCTTATGAGACAGTTGCAGTTCATGTTAAGGCAATGCTTGACCTGAAAGCTAAGGGTGCCTTAGTATTTGATTATGGGAATAATATTAGAGCCAGAGCTGTGGAAGCAGGAGTAGAGAATGCCTTCGATATTATTGGTTATGTACCTGCATATATAAGACCATTTTTCTGTAAGGGTTCTGGACCATTTAGATGGGTAGCCCTATCAGGCGACCCTGAGGATATTTATAAAACTGACGAAGCATTATTAAAGACTTTCCCTGAAAAGGAACATCTCAGGAGATGGATTAAAATGGCTCATGAAAAAGTTGCGTTTCAGGGTTTACCCGCGAGAATTTGCTGGTTAGAATTTGGTGAACGAGCAAAGATGGGTCACGTAATAAATGATATGGTTAGAAAGGGAGAACTTAAAGCTCCTATTGTAATAGGCCGCGATCATCATGATACCGGTGGGGTTGCGTCTCCAAATCGGGAGACCGAAGCGATGAAGGATGGCTCTGATGCTATTGCAGATTGGCCGATTCTGAATGCACTTCTTAATACTGCCTCAGGAGCCACGTGGGTCTCTGTTCATCATGGAGGAGGTGTTGGGATTGGTTACTCGATTCATTCAGGAGTTGTACTGGTGGCGGACGGGACAGATGATGCCGATGAGAGAATTGAGAGAGTATTAAACAATGACCCGGGATTCGGGGTAGCAAGACATGCTGATGCAGGATATAAGATCGCAATTGATACGGCGATAAAAAAGGGAATTAAAATTCCAATATTGAGGAAGGATGGCGAATAATTCAAGACATACTCTATTTCAACAACCACACCTGGAAAATCTTTCCTGGAAAGATGTCAAAGACATTACAAGGTTAAAAGGAATAATAAGATATACCATATTGATTATTCTCTCCATGGTAATCTTAACTTCAGACTTATTTACTTCTATTAATTTTCCTATCTTTAAATTAGGGATAATTATTGGAATTGCTTTAATATATCAGACAATTTTTTATTTTGTTGTCAAGGCGCAGAAGGATGTAACAAAAGAAAAAGTACTCCTATTCTATAGGATTAATTATTTCTTAATTTTCTGTGACCTGATCCTCACTGCCTATGCTGCTTATATCACAAATGGTATATTCTCACCATTTTTAGTGATTATGATGTTTGACCTAATCTCAACAGCAATCTTATTTCCGACTGTATTATCAATTTGGGTTTTTATTATTTCAATTGCAATCATTGGTTTTGAAACATTACTATTCTTCTGGTCAGGATATAAAGTTTCCCAGATGTTGGATTTTAATATCATCTATTCATTGATGGAGAATCACGATTTAACTCTGGTTGTTAGTATGTTCTATATTACTTTCTTCAGCCTTTCATATTTTTCTATCAGTTTGCTTGTCAGGTCTCCTGTTCATAATTTATTTATTTCCAGAAAACTCCAGGAACTTGAAGCGGTAATTGATGAATTGCATCAGACTCACTCAGAATTAGAAGCGACATATGAATTATCTGAAGTAATTAGTTCAACCTTAAAACTTGATCAGATGCTTACATTAATTGTTGAAGGAATTAAAAAGAGTCTGGGTTTTAATATCGTTCTCCTATCTCTTCTTGATTCTTCAAAAAAGCATTTAATTAGAGAAGCAAAAGCCGGAATATCTGATGAGGATTTTGAAATATTAAAGAAGCAGGAAATTGATTTCAACTATGTTACAAAGTTATTTCAGGAAAAATATAAAGTTGGAAACTGTTATTATATTTCTCATAGTGCAAAACTCGATATCAACATCAATGATTATACCTGGATATCTCCTTTTCTTAAGGATTCGGAAGGAGACTCTGCTAATAAATGGCACCCGGAAGATATGCTGTTAATTCCATTAAAGATTAAGAGAACCGGTGATATCATCGGGATGATAAGTGTTGATGACCCGATTGACGGGAAAGTTCCCTCGCTAAGAAAATTCAGGATGCTCGAGTTATTCTCAAATTCTGCCTGTACTGCAATTGAGAATATGCGGTTATTTAGCGATAAAAACCGACAAATCAGGCAGCTTAATTCCCTACACAATATTTCATATACCTTAACACAGGTTCTTGATAAGCAGGAATTAATGAATAAAGTTGTAGGAATTATTAAGAATACCTTCAAATTCCTAAATACTGCAATTCTACTAATTGACCCTGAAAAAGAGATATTACAAGTAGTTGCAAAGGAAGGATATGCCAATCAAAAGATTGAAGATTTTGAAATCAAGATTGGAGAAGGTATAACCGGTTGGGTTGCTGACGCTGGGTTACCACAGGTTGTAAATGATGTAAAGTCTGACCCCAGGTATATTGAGGGTTTCTCCGGCGCTCAGTCGGAACTTGCTGTACCACTTAAATATAAAACAGAAATCATTGGAGTTCTTGATGTTGAATCTGAAAAATTAAATGCTTTTGATAACACCGATCTTGAAACAATAAAAACCCTTGCAAACTATATCGCTGCATATATTAAAAATGCAGAGCTGCATCAGGAAACGGAGAATTTGGCAAAAACAGATAGTCTAACAGGTCTATGTAATAGAAGAGTATTTAAAGATATGCTTCGAAAGGAATTACAAAGAGCAAAAAGATACAATCACCCATTCTCCCTTGTTATGATTGACATTGATAATTTCAAGAAGTATAATGATACATATGGACATCCGGAAGGAGATAATGTAATTAAATCTTTATCTCAGGTATTTAGGGCTTCTACCAGAGATGTCGATACAATCGCAAGATATGGCGGGGAAGAGTTTATTATAATCCTCCCTGAAACTGCAAAACAGGATGCTGCAACTATAGCAGAAAGAATTAGAAGGAATTTCAAAAGGATAAATTTCTATCCCAGATCAGCTTCAAAACCCCTTAATATGACAATCTCATTAGGAGTTGCAACGTTCCCAAAAGATGGTACGATCGCAGAACTCCTTGTCAATAACGTAGATAATGCTTTATACCAATCAAAGCGAACAGGAAAGGATAAAATCTCTGTGCTCTAATTAAGATTGCCTATTTCCTA
>DAOVMD010000260.1 GCA_030630935.1 Candidatus Mcinerneyibacteriota bacterium
TGTTCAGTGGTTAATTTTTTATTTGTAAACTCCATCAAGACAGGCAAATGGGGGGGAGGAAGCTGAAAGTCCTGTAAATATCGTATTATTCGATAAATAACAGGTTTCTGTGAATAAACATTTCACAGTACCGAGAAGCGTATCGGGAGACTTTTATGAGACTTGTAAGTAAATATTTAAAA
The DNA here is from genome assembly GCA_030630935.1 of Candidatus Mcinerneyibacteriota bacterium. Classification (GTDB taxonomy): domain Bacteria; phylum AUK180; class AUK180; order JAQVHJ01; family JAQVHJ01; genus DAOVMD01. The sequence continues at coordinate 183 of DAOVMD010000260.1, forward strand.
AACATAAGAATTGTTTGCCAAACAAAGTAGGGGTTAAGGGCCTTAACCCTGATCAAAAGAACTTAATCCGCCCGTGTGAAAGGAGTATGAAAACAATAAAAAAAAAGAACGAATATTTAAATCATGAAGAAAAGGAAAATTACAAGCAAAAATCCGAAATAATAAATTTTCAAAAGTTAATAAAAAAGTAATATGTATTCAATCAAAAATACAGAGTACTTCATATTAAAGGCTAAGCAGGCTTTTCCGGGAATTTCAACAAACTAAAATGGAGAAGAACTTTAAATCTTAACCAATAGTATCGATTGCTTTTGCAATAGTATGTCCGTTATTTACAGCATTTATTACATCAGGGCCTTTTGCAATATCCCCACAGGCATATAGCCAATCAAGTTTTGTCTTTCCATTTTCATCTGTAACGACTATTGGTCCTCTGAATTCAATATTATCTTTATATTTCCCTAAATAATTATAATTTGGAGCTTGTCCAACCGCTTCTACAATTTCATCAACTTTGAATACTTTGGTTTTCGATGTATTAAATTTCGGATTAAATCTTTGATCTTTATCAAATACCTGTGTACAACATTCAACAGTAACTGATTTAATTTTTTCATTATCCAGCTCTATTTTCGCATTTCCCCAACCAGGAAAAATTTTAATATCTTCTTCTTGCGATTCTATTATTTCCTCTTCATCAGCAGGCATAATATCCCTTGTTTCAAGAGAAACAACAGAAATATCGACCTTATCATATATTTCTCTTTGTAACCTGGAAAGACTTCGTGCAATATCCATTGCAACATTTCCTCCACCGATAACAAGAATCTTCTTTTCAACCGGAACTTTCTCACTTCTTGAAATCTTAGGAAGTAATTCTAATGCTTGAATAATAAAAGGTGATTTTACATCTTTTGGGAGTACTGATCTTCCTTCATTGAAACCAGTATCTAAAATGACATAATCTGAATTTTTCCTTATTTCATCAATAGTTATATCTTTACCAACTTCTGTATTTACCTTTATTTTTACCCCAAGTTGTGTGATTGCTTCAATATCCTTGTCAAGTGCTTTATCCGGTAAGCGGTAGTTTGGAATTCCATATCTCATTATGCCGCCGGCAAGACTCATCTTTTCATATATTGTAATATCATAACCCATTAAAGAAAGGTAATATGCAGCGCTTAATCCACCAGCTCCGGCACCAATAATGGATATAATTTTCTTTTTCCCTTTTATAGCACCATTGGCAACAACTTTTTTAAGATCTTCATAATCAAGATTGTCAACAGCATATCTTTTTAACCATCTTATAGGAATTGCTTCTCCTCTATGTGATAGTGAACAGGCAATTTCACAATTATGTGTACAAACCCTTCCGCAAACATTTGGGAACGGATTGGTTTTGTAAATTTGCTTTACCGATTCTTTCAGGTCTTCATCCCAGATCGCATGAATATAGTCAGATATATTCATATTTGCAGGACAAGCATCCTCGCACAAACTACACTCAAGACATCGATCAGATTCTTTTAATGCCTGCTCTTTTGAATACCCTTTAACGATTTCTATAAAAGAAGAACTCCTTTCATTTGGAGTAAGCATCGACATAGGAACTCGTTCAGGATCAAATAGTGCGTATTTCAAATCGGAGCTATATCCGTCATAATTTGCCTTTCTATGCGTAAGAGATGCCTTAAAAATAGAATATTCTTCTTCCGGCAAGAAATGTTCTTTATCAGATTTCTCATCCTTAGGAATAAAAACAAATGTTTTCGTGTCAAAATGAATATGATAAAAATCTCGTGATAATCTTAACGAACCAGGTGGACAAATATCAACACAAAGTCCACAGAAACAACATCTTCCATAATCAATTTCAGGTCGTTCATTTTTTTTCCCCGATTCTGGTTTAATCTCGGCAAGTTCTACCATTGTAATTGCTTCATTAGGACAGATATCTTTACAATTTCCACAACCCGTACACGTTTCCCAATCATTAAGATGAAAACCACGGCATCTTAATGCCGGTTCCTTCTTTTCAAATGGAAACCTCAATGTTTTAGGTTTTTTAAAAAGAAATTTAATTGCATTAAAAGGATTTAAAATACTTGGTTTTGACATTTGCTTTTCTCCTTTATCTATCAATTTCCGGAGCAATAATATAGAGACTAATCATAATATTTCCAACATCGGAAATATTAGCTCCCTTGAGCAATTTCTCTAAAATAGGTAGTCCATGTGTATAAGAAGGGGTTCTGAAATGCACACGATAAGGTTTGTCTTCTCCGTTGCTTACAAGGTAAAGCCCCAATTCTCCGCGTGATGATTCAACTCTTACATAAGCTTCACCTTCCGGTATTCGCCATTTTAGTGGATTAGGTGTTCTGTTCCACACATCACCTTCAGGCATCATATCAAGCAGTTTAAAAATCATGTGAACACTTTCTATCATCTCATCTCTCACTATCCATATTCTTGAATAGGCATCACCATCCTCTCTTGTGGGAACATCAAAATCTACCTTATCATAAGCTGCATAAGGTTCAACCTTTCTAATATCATATTTCATTCCTGTTGCTCTCAAAACTTGACCTGCAGCACCCAATTCTTTTGCATCTTTGTGAGTTATTGCTCCAATTCCTTTTGCTCGTTTATAAAATAAGGCATTATTGAAAAATGCAGCATCGTAATCAGGAATACAACCACCTATAGCATGTAGGGTTTTTACAATTTTATCTTTAAAACCTTTGGGGAAATCTCGTCTTACGCCACCCGGATTGATATAAATATGATAAACACGACCTCCTGTTAGTTCTTCAAATAGATCCAAGATAATATCTCTATGATACATCGCCCATTGAGCAGCAGTATCAAAGCCAAGCATATTGGCATAAGCCCATAAACCAAATAGATGAGAACCCACTCTGGCAAGTTCCAGATAAATACTTCTTATATAGTTTGCTCTTTCCGGGATCTCTATTCCGGCTACTTTCTCTACTCCCATTGCATATATCATTTCTATTGAATCTGGTTCAATAACATTTATTCTACAGACCAATGGAAAATTTTGCATCCAGGTTCTATACTCCATCAACTTTTCAAACCCACGATGCAGATATCCTGGGTTTGCTATGGCCTCTATAATTTTATCACCTTCGACTTTTAAAGTTATACTAAAATTACCAACCATTCCAAGATGTTGGGGTCCATAAAATAATTCTAATTCTCTTTCTTCAATCATTTTTCTCTATCCTCCACCGGTAAAACAGAATCGTAAAAATTTTTAGAATACTCCCTTGTATCAAAATCCTTCCTAAAAGGAGGGATTTCATACTTTCTGTAAAGAAAAAGTGGAATTAATCTATTATTTCCGTTAAAAACTACTCCAAATAGTTCATGTATTTCCCTTTCATAAAATTCAGCATTTTCAAATATAGGAAGAACACTCATAATTTCAGGATTCTTTCTTGATATCTTTGCCTTTAAAATTATATGAGTTTTGCTCCTTTCATCGTCCAATAAATAAGAAGTTAATATGTAAACTATTTCAAATTGATTCTCTTTGATCCAGTCTACACAGGAAATTAATGCAAGATGATCAAATCCATTGTTTTTAAGAAAACTTAGAATATTTAATGTTTGTTCCTTCTGTACATTTAAGAAGATTCTATTATCTTTACCAACTTTCGATACAACATTCTTAAAAACGTTCCTTATTTCTTCTTGTAATTTATTTATGTTCATTTTACATCCTCTTTTTCTTCTAATGGAAACAACGGTTCCCACTCAAGTTTTCCCAATACCTTTTCTTGATTTTCGCGATAATATTTATATTTTTCTTTATATTTTTTATATCCATCTGCCATTTCTTTATCTATTAATGTCCATAAATGTGTTACTCCAATAAATATTGCTTCAGGACGCGGCATACAGCCTGCTATCCAACCATCTACGGGGATATACTTATCCAGATGTTTGATCGTATTATATGAATCCCAATACATCCCGCCATTTATGGGACAGGAACCGAATCCGATAACAAATTTTGGGTCAGGCATCATTTCATAAGTCTTAATAATTGCCTTTAAGGTTTTTATAGAGACATATCCGGTAATCAAAAACAGATTTGCATGCCTTGGAGTCGCAACCGGGATAACCCCAAACCTTTCAGCATCCCAACGTGTAGTTATAACAGGTGGAACTTCAATAATACCGCAACCTGTGCAAAAATAAATCGCAGAAAGGGAATATTTATGTCCCATTTTCCCTGGTTCTTTAAACCATTTCAAAATTTTATTTCTATCCATTTTTACATCCTCTTTTTAAATATGTCAAAAAGACACAGAGTTCTCGGAGAATTTAATTTCACAATATTAACCTCTCTATCCCATTTTTTAATAAAGCTTCATTAAAATTTATTAATAATCCTATTCTTTTCCCTGCCATTCTCAAATATGACAATACCTGTGCATTATAAATTGTTGATAAATTACTAACTGCTTTTAATTCAACAATTACCTTATCTTCTACTAATAAATCTAACCTGAAATCTCCCAACTTTCTATTCTTATATTGAACAGGAATAATCACCTGGCATTTATAGTTTATCTTATTTAAATCAAATTCTATACATAAAGCAGATTCATAAATTGACTCTAACAATCCTGGTCCTAAATTTCTATGAACTTCTATTGCGCATCCAATTACTTGTTCTGTAACTTTATTTAATATATCTAACTCTGTGTCCTCTGTGCCTTTGTGGCTATTATTCATATTTGATTCCTTTATATGATCATTGTTAAAATTAATCCCACTAAAGCAATTAGTGTAGGAAATCCCCATAAATATTTAACCGCTTGTTCTATTCTTAATCTTGGGAAAACAGCATTGATAAAAATACATATTACAAA
>DAOVMD010000044.1 GCA_030630935.1 Candidatus Mcinerneyibacteriota bacterium
AGCCATAAATGGCTCATTAAGAATATTTGCTCTAAGTTAAAAATTAAGTTTATATTTTGTTTCTTATAAGTCTCTTTGTCGTCTCCCGATGTTCATCGGGATCACTTCCCTTCGGTCAGCGACCTGCTGAAGAATTATTTTTTTCTTTTTTTTTCTTTTGTTTTTTTAAGTTCTCGTCAGTTCTCTGTCAATATAAAAAAGTATGAGCGAAGCGAGTTTGTTTATTTCTTTTGTTTTTGCGGCGTGTTCAGTGTGTTCAGTGGTTAATTTTTTTTTGCATTCAATTGTTTTTCTAATGTTATTATTTTCAATCATGCGCCAGGCCAAACTGGACTGGTGTGAAGTGTAATACTTTGGATAAGTATTATAATTAGGCAAGAACAGTGGGGTTTTATCCCCAACATTAGTTTTAAACAATTATAAACAATATTAGTAAGCTATTTATAAGTTTCGTTAAAGTCACTGTCAAGTTTTTTTGTTTTCTTATTTTTATTTGTTTATTTTATTTTAATTATTCTGTTCGGGCTCGGGTTTCCCGATTTAATTTCATGTTGCTGAAATTGATCGGGATCACTGCACTTCGTTTGTGATGCGCTTAATAATTAGGGAAAAAGTATTGTTAGCATTTAATACTGTCTCGATATAACATTTCGGTTTGTTTACTTTTGTTTCCGAGAGGAAAAAAGAAAGGGTATTCGACATTTCGACGGATACCCTGAATTGAAATATAATAAATCTAAATAAAAAATATGTTATAAAAAGAGATTAATTATCTCTTTTTCTTTTTAGCAACTTTTTTCTTAGCTGGTTTTTTCTTAGCTACTTTCTTAACCACTTTTTTCTTAGCTGGTTTTTTCTTAGCAACTTTCTTAACCACTTTTTTCTTAGCTGGTTTTTTCTTAGCTACTTTCTTCTTAACCACTTTTTTCTTCGCAGGTTTTTTCTTAGCAACTTTCTTCTTGACAACTTTTTTCTTAGCTGGTTTTTTCTTAGCTACTTTTTTCTTGACAACTTTCTTCTTCGCAGGTTTTTTCTTAGCAACTTTCTTCTTGACAACTTTCTTCTTTGCTACGGGTTTTTTCTTAGCTACTTTCTTCTTAGTAACTTTTTTCTTTGCTACTGGTTTCTTCTTAACCACTTTCTTCTTAGCAGCTGGTTTCTTCTTGACAACTTTCTTCTTGGCTGGTCTCTTTTTAGCCACTTTTTTCGCCATGCGAATCCTCCTTGTGAGTTCAATTGAACTCTTTTAAATTAACTATGTTTATTATACAACATTTTAAGAATAATGTCAATAAAAAAAATGAAAAAGAAAAAAAGGTATCATAAAAAACAAGTAATAAAAATCATCTTACCACAAAAACTATTGAAATAAAAAAAGATATTAGAAAAGGAAAAAGTATCGTAAAAAAATAATTAAAAAAATAAAAATAAAAAGGTATTGACATTTTTAAAAATATCTGTTAGAATTTATCATTATAAAAGGAGCTGCAAATGTATGAAGGAATAATTGACTTCAGAAGTGATACAGTTACACGACCTACAAAAGAAATGTTGGAAGCCATGCTTAATGCCTCAGTAGGAGATGATGTATTAGGTGATGACCCGACAGTGAATGAGTTAGAGTTGTTAGCATCACGTATCACAGGGCATCCGTCAGCATTGTTCCTATGTTCTGGAACGATGGGAAACCAGATTGCGATTCGGGTACACACCTCTCCAGGTGATGAGATAATTGTAGAAGACGACTCGCATATATTTCAATATGAAGCCGGAGGTGCAGCTTGGAATTCTTCAGTTCAACTAAAGACAATTGAAGGAAATTTTGGAATTATCAATATTGATGAGATTAGTAATAGTATTCGTGAAGATGATATTCATTTACCGAGGACTAGTTTAATATGTTTAGAAAATACTCATAACAATTCCGGCGGAGTAATAATTCCAATTGATTATATTAAGTCAGTTTCTGAATTAGCAAAGTCAAAAAAAATAAAAACACATTTAGACGGTGCAAGAATTTTTAATGCATCAATCGCTTCAGGAATTTCTGTTTCTGATTATGCAGAAAATTTTGATAGCATGATGTTTTGTTTATCAAAAGGTTTAGCTTCCCCAATTGGTTCTATTTTGGTAGGGGATGAAGAGTTCATAAAAAAAGCGAGAAGAGTTAGGAAAGTTTTTGGTGGTGGTTGGAGACAAGCCGGATATTTAGCAGCTTGTGGAATTATTTCACTGACTAAAATGGTAGACCGGTTAAAAGAAGATCATGAAAAAGCAAGATTATTTGCAGATCAGCTTTCTGAGCTTGAAGAGATTAGTTTTTCAATAGAGACGGTTCAAACCAATATGATTTATTTTAAAATTAATTCGATTTCAATTGTTGATTTTTTTAAACGGATTACAGAGCGGAACTTACTTGCATTAGGTCATGGTGATAAGATTCGTTTTGTTTTTCATAAAGATGTTTCATTTGAAGATGTAGAAAAGGCAATTGAAATAATTAAAGATATAGTTTAAGGAGACTCATGGAATTAATTGATAAGAATTTTAAGAAGAACAAGAAATATTATATATTACAAAGTCTTTTTGCAGCACTATGTTCATTTGTGATTTTATTTGGTTTAGGAACCATTGCTCCTGCGGTTATAGTTGCATCAGTTGGTTCTTCGATTTTTATTTTATTTGCGATACCCCATGCTAAAACCATTCGAAAGAGGAATTTAATGGGGGGCTATATTATAGGAATAGTTTGTGGGGTTTTAATGGCATTATTTATACAGAGAATAAATTTTCTATCTGGTTTAGTGGGTGAATTTCCTGCTAAGGTTATATTCACTTCTATAGGTGTAGGACTATCAATTTTCTTAATGGTCCTTTTTAATTGTGAACATCCTCCGGCAACAGGTATTGCACTTGGTCTGGCTATTCAACCTTTCAATGAATGGACTATTCTATTCATACTTGTTAGTGGTTTAATACTTTCAGGTGTAAAAAAAGTTTTTGGAAAAAAAATGATAAACCTTATTTAAAAATGAAGATTGGAATATTAGGCGGCTTGAGCTATCAATCTACAATTTACTATTATAAAGAGATTAATGAAATGTATTATAAAATATTTAAATCCTTCCCTGAAATAATTATTAATAGTATTGACATGGAAAAATTTAATAAGTTGGTTTTTTCCGGAGATATTGAAGGAGTTAAAGTTTTATTATTAAATTCAATTAATCTGTTCAAGAAGGTTGAAGTTGAAATTGTTTTGATTTCTTCAAATACACCGCATTTCATTTTTGAAGAGATTAAAGATAAATTTAAAGTACCTGTAATTTCAATCGTTGAGGTTATATATAATAATGTAAGTAGTTTAGGTTTAAAGAAGGTTTTATTACTTGGAACCCGCCTAACAATGGAAGATGGATTTTACCAGAGATATTTCTCGGAACGCGGGATTGAGATTATCATTCCTGAACCGCTTGATAGAGAGTACATTCAAGCGAAATTATTCAATGAGTTAGTTAAGGGAGTTATTTCTGAGGAGACACGTGGAGAATTTTATAAAATAATTAAGGATAATTTAAATACGAAGATAGAAGGTGTAATCTTAGGGTGCACAGAAATCCCTTTACTTATTTCAGAACCCCGATTTAAATTGGAATTTTTTGATTCAGGGTCATTGCATTGTAAGGAATTAATTAAACGAATAAATTCGTAGAGACTTGCTAAGCATGTCTCAATAAAATTTCATATAATAACAGAGGTTAATTATGGTAAGAAAAAAACAGAATCCAGAGTCCGGTGAATCCCTGATATGTTTTGCTATATACAGAACAGATACGTGGAGAATAAAAGAATTCAATTCCGGATTTAAAAAAATCACCGGCTTTACAATTAAAGACTTACGTGGAAAGAAACTTAATCAGCTGATCCCTAAAAATTCTTTTAAGAAACTAAAAGCGAATTTAAAGTCCAGCCGTGAGTTTAATTTTGAGATAAGGGTTGGGAAGAACCCGGATTATTCTTTTTATATAAGAAAATTGAAGATTGAGAAAATTGAATGCATTATATTAATATTAAATATCAGTGCTGAATCCTTAGATCACGCTCAAGCAACAAAAAGATTAATTGAAAATGTAGTAGAAGATTCAACACTTTGGATCACTATTATTAGTAATGAGTTCAAGGTTCTTGAATGGAATACGGAAGCAGAACGAATAAGCGGATATAAAAAATCTGAAGTAACCGGCAATAAGAATTATTTGAATTTTTTATTCCCTGATAAGAAATATAGAAAAGAGATATTGGAAAATTTAAAGGATATTTTTCAAAGAAGAACTTATCAACCTGATGTAGTTACAAGTATCCGCTGTAAGAATGGTCAATCTAAAAAGATTTCCTGGTTTACAACACCACTTTATGATAAAAACGGAAAAATAGCTAAGCGAATATTATTTGGCAGAGATATTTCTGAGCGTGTAAGTATAGAAGAAGAGTTGAAATTAAGTGAGGAGAAATACAGGACTCTTTTCGATGCTTCGCCATTTTCAGTTATGTTACTTGATTTAAAGAGAAACGTTTTAGATTGTAATAATGCGACTTTAAAAATATTAGGTTTGCCGAAGAAGATAATATTAGGTCATAAAATTTGGGAATTAGATATTGAATATATAAGTGATTCCCGAAAGCGCAGATTTATTCCGAAGAAAACTGATAAGCCGAATGATATTAATCCTTATGAATTATGTATAAAGAATAAGAAAAAAGAGATAATCTGGTTAGAGATACATGAGAAACTTTTAATGAAGGGGAAAGTTGCAGCTGCAATTCAATCAGTTGCGATAAATATTACTCCAAGGAAATTAGCGGAGCAGGAGTTATTAAAATTATCAAGTGCTGTTCAATTTTCAAATGATAGTATAGTAATAACCGATTTGAATTCAAGGATTGTTGATGTTAACAATGCAGCATTAAAATTATATGGCACAAAAAACAAAAACGATTTAATTGGAAAGTCATCATTTAAATTTTTTGTTCCGTCTGATATTGCACCGGGGAAGAAAAATACAGACCAAACATTTACTGTTAGTGAAGTTAAAAACATTAAGCATAATTATATTCGCAAAAATGGAGATGTCATACTAATAGAATTAGATGCAACACTGATTAAGGATACCTCTGGCAAACCAGTGGGTTATATTGGCATACTGCGAGATATTTCTGAAAGGGAGAAAGTCTTTCAGGAACTTCATAAGATTGAAGAACAGTTTAATGCAATTTCAAAATCAACAATCGATATGATTTTCATAAAGGATAAGAAAGGTAAATATACTTATGCTAATCCAGCAATGGAGAAGTTATTTGGTTTGACTGCATCCGAGATTTGTAAAATGGATGATATTGAATTGTTTGGAAAAGAAGAGGGTTTACATATTCAAAAATCAGACAGGCAAGTTTATAAAGAAAATATTTTTTCAGAAATCCGAACTCGACTAGTCAAAGGGAAGAAAATAACATTCAATGTAATAAAAGTTCCTTTACGAGATAATAAAGGGAAAACAATTGGATTATGCGGAATATCCCGGGATGTCACAAAAGAAAGGGAAGCCGAACAGAAATTATTCGAAAGTGAATTGAAGTATAAAACTCTTTATAATTCATCAATCGATGCAATAATGATTCTTACACCTGAAAAAGGTTTTATTAATGGTAATAACTCAACTCTTAGATTATTTGGCTGCAAGACCGAAGAAGAGTTTACTAAAAAAAGTCCCTGGCAATTATCACCAAAGTATCAACCAGACGGATTATTATCATCTAAGAAAGCAAAAGAGATGATCGGGATTGCTTTAAAGAAAGGTTCCAATTTTTTTGAATGGAGACACAAGAGGGTAGATGGGATTGAATTTGATGCAACAGTTTTATTAACTAAGATGAAGATAGGTGATGATATTTTTTTGCAAGCGACAGTTCGTGATGTAACTGAGCGGAAACTTTCAGAGATTGCTTTACGGGAATCAGAAGAGAAATTCCGGATGGCTTTTGAAAGTTCAACTGATGCAATTTTTTGGGCTGACCCCAAGACAGGTGAAATTATAAAATGTAATCAAGCTGCAAAAGAATTAGTTGAAAGAACCAGTGCTGAGATTTTAGGTCAGAATCAGATATTTTTACATCCCCCTGAGAAGATTGATTTCTATAAAGAAATGTTTATGCGCCATATCAAACAGGGAAAAGCTATTGACGAAGAAGCAGAAGTATTAACAAAATCAGGTAAGCTTAAATTCGTTCATATAACAGCATCATTAATTAATATAGGTGGAACTTGGATTAACCAAGGTATTTTTCGAGATATTACAGGGAAAAAATTAGCTGAAAAAGCATTACTGCAATCCAAAGAGCGTTATAAAGCTTTATCAAATAGCATTAACGAAGGTATTTATTCTATTGAAGATGGTATATTTACAAATGTGAATAAAGCGATGACAACAATCTTCGGGTATTCAGAAGAGGAACTAATTGGTATGCCGTCCTGGAATCTTGCAATTCCGGAAGAACGTGATAAAGCGAAGTTTACAATGTTTAGAAAAGCACGTGAGCGTGATTTCTCACCTATAGAAGTAAAATGTTTAACAAAGGACGGGAGTAATTGTTCTGTTTCAATTCGATTGAGTGCAATTAAAAATGATAGTGTGGTTTTTGGTTTAGTCTCGGATATTTCAGAAGAAACCCAGGCAAAAGAATCTTTACGAGAATCCGAATCACAATATTTCACATTAGTTGAAAAGGCGAATGATGGTATCTTTATTCTTCAGGATGAAGAATTTAAATTTGTAAATCATTCCTTTAAGGAGATGATTGGTTATCATTCTGATGAAATTTTAAAACTTGATTTTAAAAATTTATTCTCTGAACATTTCGTCTTAACCTCAGACATTATATCAAGTTCAGTTATTGATGACTTCAAAAGCTCATCGGTTTATGAGACGCATCTGGTAACTAAAAACGGTGAAATGAGGGATGTCGAAATCTCTATTGGTTTGGTTCATTTCAAAGGTCGGGCTGCAATCATGGGTATAGTTCGTGATGTAACGGAGAAAAGGAAGTTAATTAAGGCATTAAACCGTGCACAAAAATTAGAAGCTGCAGGTAAAGTTGCAGGTCAGATTGCTCATGATTTTAATAATCTACTTGCTCCGGTTATTGCGTATCCCGAGATTATAAAAGATATGATCGATGAAGGAGACCCAATCTATGAATTCATTGAGATAATCCAAAAATCCGGAAAAAGGATTGTTGATATAAATGAACAACTTTTGACTCTTGGCAGACGTGGGTATTACAAAGAAGAAGTGATTGATTTAAATGAACTGATTAAAAGAATTTTGGTTCTTCAAAGTTTCCCAAAAACTGTAAATGTGAAAACTCAATTTGATAAGCATTTAATGATGATCAAAGGCGGTAGTTCACAACTTATTAGGCTATTAACAAATCTTCTTATTAATGCAAAAGATGCAATTGAAAATATAGGAACCATATCTATAATTACTTCTAATGTTGAATTTAAATCCGGGGAAAAAGTTGCAAGGATAAAAAGTCCGGGAGATTATGTTTTATTAACTATTTCGGATAATGGAATCGGGATACCACCCGATATTCAAAGTAAAATATTTGAACCTTTTTTCACGACAAAAGAAGGAAGGATTCAAGGTACTGGATTGGGACTAAGCATTGCTTATTCGGTTGTTGAGGACCATGACGGATATATTGACTTTACAAGTGAGTTAGGTCAGGGTACTGAATTCCGGATTTATTTCCCTGTAACTTATGAAATTCCTAAACTAAAACCGGTAACGGAAAATATTAGCGATTTACCGGGTGGGAAAGAAGCAATCTTGCTTGTCGATGATGACGAAATTCAACTGAAGGTTGTTTCTGATCTGATAATAAAGCTTGGATATAAAGTTAGTAAAGTCGATTCCGGTGAAAAGGCTCTTGATTTCTTAAAGAAACAACCAAAGGATTTGTTAATCCTGGATATGCGGATGCAAGGTATTGATGGTGTTGAAACATTTAAACGGATTAAAGAAATCAATCCAAAACAGAAAGCTATAATCCTGACAGGATATTCTTTAGCAGATAGAATTAAAGATGCAATCTCTGAGGGTATTAAACAAGTTTTGAAAAAACCTACAACGATTAGAAAACTTGCAATTGCAATTAGAAAAGAATTGGATGAAACGTGAGAATTTCCGGGAAGAAGATTTCATTAATTTTAATATTTCTGATGTTTTGCATTTCAACCAAATCATTTTCCTATAATAAAAATAATATGAAGCTGCATCTCAAATCAATTTCATTAAATAATGAAACTCCATTTGAATTTCAGGATAATGATCGTAAGATTGATGAGGAACAAGAACTCTTATCTCTTGTACTCCTTGTTGGGAATACGATATATGTTGATAGGGAATTTGAAGCATATAAAGGCTTGGTAAAAAATGATGAAGGACAACTCATCCCAATTTATCAAGGTGATCTTGATCATTTAATAAAAGCGTCTTTTGACCCGAAAGTAATAACAAGTAAGGATTTCATTGTCAGCTTGTTTTTCTGTTTATTATTTGATTATTACAATTCGGTATTTTACTCTGGTTTAGTAAAGGGAAATGATGATGAAGATGTATTTGCATCCCCGTCATTTTTATTTCATCAACCTTTCGTTGGTGCTTATGAAGAAACTTTATTCCGTGGAATACTTCAACATAGCTTAACCACCAGATATGGTTCTCTTGAGAAGGGAAAACTATATTCATCTTTAATATTCGGATCAATGCATTTTTTGAATTATTTCATATTAAAAGATTCAGGATATACGGTTCAGGACGGAATATTTCAGAGCTATAATGCTTTTATAGTTTCATATTTTATACTCGGGGAATTATATATTAAAAGGAATGGTGACCTGGAAGTTAATGCCGCTGTGCACGCATGGAACAACATTATACTGATTCTTTACAGTATCCATGAATCAAAGGAAATTCCGAAGATTAATTTGGTTACAGTGAACTTCTAAATAAAAAATGAACACCGGAGGTATCTTAGATGAAAGTATTGTATATCCGGGCTTATCTCTTGGTTGGGTTTTTTAACAAAAGATAAAAATATTTACAGGGAACTGACTAGAACTTAACACATCGCATCGCTTCGCTCTGCAATGAAAAAGGAAGAATGAATAATGAAGAATTAAGAATGTTTTTGCATTAGAGAATACAATGCTTTCAATTAGAGCATTTGATGCTTAATAAAACAATTGAATGCTTTTTTTACCATGAAGGACATGAAGACCATGAAGAAAAAAAATAAAAATATCTTAACTCTTTAGCAGGTTGACGACCGAAGGGAGGAAATTGAGTTTACCCCGATTTTACATCGGGGATAGTGAAGCAATAGAGAAGCGTATCGGGAGAACTGAAGAGAACTAACGAGAACTTAAAAAACAAAAGAAAAAAAATAACAATAAATAAAAATAATTCTAACCGCCCCGAAAAAAACGGGGTAAACTCCGAGCGCAGAGAAAAAACAAAAAAAGAAAAACTTTTAACAGTGACTATAAAGAGACTTATAATTAGCTTACTAATTTTGTTTATAATTGTTTAGAGCGATAGATGCTTAATAAAACAGATGAATGCAAAAAATATTGACAGAGAACTAACGAGAACTTAAGAGAACTAAAGCAAAATAACAAAAATAAATAATGAATCAGGTAATACGTTGGGTGGTTTGTCATCAAAATGCTTTTACTCATCTCTTTTTGAGATAATTTGAAAATTTTATTATAAGAAATAAAAGGCTGGTAACCGACTTTTCACTTTACTAACTCCCATTTTATAACTTTTGCTTCTTTTTCCTTTATCCATAAATGATATATATTCCCTTCTTCATCTACATAAATTATTGGATGATTTTCTGATAAAAAAAGATATAAATCAGAATCATCCTTATCAATCTCAATATTAGTAATCCAATTGCCATCCTTATCATATTTTTGAAATATGTCTTTATATGGACCAGGTTGATTAATATAATAAATACGAAGGAACAGATAAATATTACCATATTTATCTTCACCTTTTAGAACTAATTCAATCTTTCCTCTTCCTTTACAATGCAAATTTAGTTTTATTTCCCTTAAACTTGGGGTTGTTATCGAAGCTTCCTTTTCATTTGGATAACGATAATATTTTGTTTTAATATAAGAAATATTTTTATCTTTTGTTACTTTCAAATGACAATATTTTAATTCTTGTAATATTTCACCTTTATTATTTTTATATTTTTTTAGAATCCAATTATTAATAATTCCTGGTTCAATTAAATACACAGGATCACCTAATAAAATTATGTTATTATTCTTATCAACTTTTATTTCATAATTATATAAATCTCTTATATTCATATTAATCATGGTCATTTTATTTTGCTTTAGCTTATTTTTATAGCTTAAAATTTCAATTCTACCCGTATCTGCTAATATATATAAATTATTATCTTTGTCAAAGGTAAAATCAACAGTACCTCTTGAAATATTTTCAATAAATTGACTATTAAATTTATTACTGATATTTTCCCCTTTATCTGTTAATATCAATATTCTATCTTTACAAAAATCATAAATAAATATTTCACCAAGATTATTTACCATTATTTTTTCAGGTCCACAGCTACACTCTGAATGAAATCCCCCTCCTAATTCATTTTCTCCTTCTCCCCATGTTAAAGTGTACAATTCTTTTCTAACATATTTTTCAATATTTCTGTTTTCCTTTTTAACACTTGAATTATTTGAAGTCTCTGCAGAAATATCATTATTCAAGAAAAAATTAAATAAGATGGAAAATGTAAACAGAATTAAAAATATCTTTTTCATTTAGTTTTAATCTCCATGTTCCCTATTTTCTATTAACTCTAATATTTTTTCTGCATGTTCACGAATTACTTTGTTCTTTTCAGTTTCAATAATATCTTTTAAAACTTTCTTTAATCTTTCGATTTTATCATCTCTATTATATCCTTCGTCTTTTTCAAAAAAGTTCAACGAACATATTAGTACTTTTTCTGAATACAGTGATCGATTTTCTAGAATTTCAAGCATCATATCATATAATTTAGGTGCTTTATAACATAAATGCACAATTAAAAATTGAACTGATTCAAAAAGTTCAGGATCATTGTTTGACAATATATCAAATACATAGTATATCTTTTCTTCTCTTTCTTCACAATATGTCCATGCGTCAAATGCTGACCATTTTATTTCAATATAGTTTTCTTTATTTAAAAAGATATTTATTAATGTATCCAACGTTTTTATCCGATTTTTATTTGAAAATGGTAATCTCTTATTTTTTATATCCATTAATCGATTACTTATTTCAAACAACCATAGAAGTTTTAATTTGTCATTTGAATTTTCAAGAATTGGTAATATTTTATCTGAAACAATCTCTTCATTCGTATAATCCTCTTCCCATTTAATAAGTAATTGAGATTTAGCAACAGAAACAATATGAAATTTAATTAAATCATCTTTATCATGAATATTTGATTTTGGTCTTTTAAAAAAATATCTTTCATCTAACTGCTCTGATAAATAGTTTTGAACATAAATATATTCTTCCTCATTTAAATTAGAAGATTTAATAACTTTCTTTATTTTATTAAACTGTTCTTCAGTGAACGTATTACTGTATAGTTTACCTATCTTTTTTATAAATTTATTAACTTTTCTCTTGTTAACATTTGGATTATAAAACTTATCTTGTTTAGCACAACCGGTAAGGAGAAGTATTATTAAAATTAAAATCGTTAAAATGTTTAATGTGGTTCTTCTCATTTTTCTATCCTTAATTCATTTTCCATTTGAGATTCTTTCAATTTTTGGTAATTCCTCCCAAAGTCTAATTGATTTAATTAATTATATAATATAATGTTTAAAATGTCAATTAAAATCTTTGATTCCTACTGAAGCAAGGGAATTTATTCCCTTTATATTTCGTAGGCCATGGTTTTAACCATGGTATTATTTATCGCACCCACACCCGGGACTTCAGTCCCATTCTCAAGCAACTCCGTTGCTTGAACTGAGAATAGATATCAGAGAACAGAGAGCAGAATTTCCCATAATGGGACTGAAGTCCCGCTTATGTTGGGGGGATTTAACACCCGGGTTGAAACCCGGGCCTACGAGATATATAAAGAAGCAATAAATTGCTTTGTTTTCGGGGACGGACCTTGCATTTTGTTGCAGTATTATGTTTACTTCATATGG
>DAOVMD010000128.1 GCA_030630935.1 Candidatus Mcinerneyibacteriota bacterium
GGCATGCTAAGCAGGCTCTGCATAGAGTACATTTATCCCGGTCAACCACAGGTAGCCGAAGTGAAAAATCGTCCTTTGCAAGTACTCTGGGCGAAATAAAACCTTTCAAATTCGGTGATTCAACATCTGTATCTTTTAAAATATTTCCAACCCGGGAAGCAAGAGCAAGGCAGGATGAAATCGTGGTTTTTCCCGTACCACCTTTTCCGCTAAGGACTGCTATTTTCACTATTAATAATAGCTCACTTTATTAATGATCACAAATATTCTCTCCGATCTCGAGATTCTCTCCAACATATCTCTTCACAATCTCTTCAGGAGAATCTCCATCTACAACACCTGTAATGACTTCAATACCAAATTCTGTAAAGAGATTTTTTGCACGGCTGCCCATTCCACCGGCAATGATAATATCTGTATTCTGTTTACTTAACCATTCAGGAATTACTCCGGGCGCATGCGACGGCGGGGCTAAAGGTTCTGTTGCTTTTATTTCTGTTCCTTTAACTTCAAACATTGCAAACTTCTCACAATGACCAAAATGTTCACATAACTTCCCTGCAACTGTAGGGAGGGCAATTATCGTAACATTAGAATCTTTTTTCTCTGTCATAGTTTTTTCCTCTTTTTTATTTTTCTTAACTTCAGATTTTTTTGATTCGGTTTTGGTTGACTTTAATAGTCCTTCGACCTCATCTAAAATTTTATTATATTCAATCAGGGTCTTGGAATCTTCTTTCTCATCAAATATCGAAATACCGGAATCACCCATCTCAACAATCTCAGGGTCAATCGGGATTGCACCAAGAAAATTCAATGAAAATTCTTCTGCAACTTTCTTCCCGCCATGTTTCTTAAAGAGGTCGATCTCTTCGCCGCAATGAGGACATGTGAACCCGCTCATGTTCTCTAAAATTCCAAGAATCGGCATTTTAACCTGTTTACAGAAATTAATAGATTTCTTAACATCAGCAAGTGAAACATACTGTGGAGTTGTAACGATAAGTGCCTGGCATCCAGGTACTGTTTGAGCCACCGTAAGCGGTTCATCACCGGTTCCCGGAGGTGAATCAATAATTAAGTAATCCAACTTACCCCAGTTTACATCTGCAATAAACTGTCGAATTACACCTATCTTGATTGGGCCACGCCAGATTAATGCGGAATCGGGATCTTGTAAAAGAAATTGGATTGAGATAACATTCAAGCTCTCCGAATATGAAATAGGGATTACCTGCTTTGATTTATCATCAATATCTACACGCTTCTTCTCAAGACCTAAAATATTTGTGATACTCGGTCCGTGAAGGTCAGTATCTAAAATCCCTACTTTATAACCACGTTTCGATAAACCAATCGCCAGGTTTGCAGCAGTTGTACTCTTGCCAACGCCACCTTTACCGCTCATAACCATAATTTTATGTGTTATTTCATTTAGCTTATCTTCAATCTGTTTGTTTTGAAGCATCTGCTGAAATTGCTTCTTTTGTTCTGCTGATTGAGGCTTGTCTTCAGCCATTTAGTCCTCCTCTATTCTTTTAATAGTTTATTTAAATCATCTTGTTTTATAAAATTCTCAACTGTGATATCCACTTTCTTAACTCCGTCCAAAAGCATTAACTTTTCCTTAATCTTAAATGTAAGTGAATATGCTAAGGGACAAAGAAATGATGATGGTCTGAAAACAAGTGAAACAACCTGACCTGATTCATTATACTCAATATCCTTCACTAATTTTAACGCAACAACATCTGTGTAGAGTTCAGGGTCAATTATCTTTTTTAATTCTTCTATTATCTTTTCTTTATCCATTTAATCCTTCCATTAAGTTATTATAAATTTGGATAATAATTTCCTTCAATTCTTCCGACCTGAATTCTGTTAGAACCTTACCTTCCGAGACTGCTTCATTTACAATCGGGTCAAAAGGTATCTTACCTAATAATGTAATAGAATTTTCTAAACAATATTTATCTATATCATTGGTCTTATCTAAGTTTAAATCAAATTTATTGATAATATAAAATATATTTATTCCGAAATGCTGAACCAGTTTCACGGTCCTTTCAAAATCGGAGATGCCGGAGACAGTAGGTTCAGTTACAATAATAACATGATCAACCCCGGTTATTGAAGAAATCACAGGACAACCGGTCCCGGGAGGTCCGTCTATAAGAACGAAATCCCTACCCTTCTCTTCAGAAATTAAAGTTGCCTGATGCCGCGTCATAGTGATTAACTTACCCGAGTTCTCCTGACCCGGAAATAGTTTAGCATGTATCATATCACCAAAGATTGAATTGGAAATATACCACTCCCCCGCAACATTAAGCTGCATCACAATCGCATCCGCAGGACAGATCCTTGGACACAATGCACAGCCATCACATAAAACTTCATCTACAAAATATTTCTCTCCTTTAAAGATTGCATCAAATCTGCAGATATCCTGGCACTTTCCACAATTTATACATTTCTCAGGGTCAATGATTGCATTCTTCCCACCAAGAAATTCTGTGGTGGTCTTGATTTCAGGTTTTAATAACAAATGTAAGTCAGGAGCATCAACATCACAATCAACAAAGACTGAGTTTTTAAAAAGGGATGCAAGTGCACCTGCAATGGTTGTCTTACCTGTGCCGCCTTTACCGCTAATTATCGCTACTTGTTTCATAATTGTTCAATTCTATTTAAAATGTTATCAAGTATATCTTTATATATTTTCTTATATGGTTCTTCTTTTAAGATAATATCACCTTTTGAATATAACTCGGCTATACGCTTCTCAAATGGAATGCGACCGATAATTGCTATATCCTCTGATTTACAATATGCGTCTATGATTTTATCGTTTGCACCGCTCTTGTTTATTACAACTGAAAAGTCCTTCTTTAATACCCGTAATAAATCAACTGCAAGCTGTAAGTCATAAAGTCCGAAAGGAGTCGGTTCCGTTACAAGAAGACAAAAATCTGAACCTAAAACACTATGAACAACTGGACAGGATGTGCCGGGTGAAGAATCAATGAGATTGAACATGTCCTTAACAATATGCTGCTTTACTTTTTTAATTACCGGAACTCCTAACATCTCTCCAACTTTTAAAAAACCGGAGTAAATTGTAAGAGTATCACGACTACCCTTTCTGATCTTACCTATGTTCTTGTCAATTTCAAAGATCGCATTTTCAGGACACATTTCAAAACATGCCCCGCAACTATGACATAACTCATCAAAGATCATATGC
Source organism: Candidatus Mcinerneyibacteriota bacterium (assembly GCA_030630935.1). Classification (GTDB taxonomy): domain Bacteria; phylum AUK180; class AUK180; order JAQVHJ01; family JAQVHJ01; genus DAOVMD01. The sequence continues at coordinate 3,248 of DAOVMD010000128.1, forward strand.
TTCTTCTTAGACTTCATAATTACAATTGCATTAAATTCACAGACTTCCTGGCAAATTCCGCAGTATGTACATTTATCCGAATCAATTCTGGGAATCTTAATGTCAACTTGTTCCGTACTCTCAGGCTTGGCTTGAATAAATAAATCCACATTGGGTGCCTCAACATCACAGTCAAGTAAGTTAACTTTTCCAAATCGATCCTTCGCTGCATATGCAAGATTCACCAATACAGTGGTCTTTCCAGTACCACCCTTACCGCTTAATATCGTCATCACACTCATATTAAAATTTTAACTCCTTTAATAATATATACTATTATGTATAATGTTTTTCGGCCTGCGAAGGGAAAGGGCGCCCTGAATCTTTCCCTTAACAGGAACTTGAATTATAACACTATTAAAGCGAAAATTCAAGTTTATTTTTTTTCTTTTTTCAACTCATCGAGTCTCTTCTTTAAATCGTCGATATTCTGTGCAAGCATATCGATCTGTGATTCGAGAAATTTCTTCTCATCTTCCGGGGTAGGCTGCGGGGGTTGGTAATTGTAATTATATCCCGGGTCTACATAGTTTGGGGGTACATTCCAATAATTACCCTGGCGAAAACCACGGCCAAAACCTCTACCCATTCCACGACCACGACCATAGCCATAGCCATAACCTTGGTTATTGTATCCGGGAACCGGATATCCTGCGCAAAATCCTAAACCTCTACCTGTCATCGGACCCATTCCGTTTGGACCTGTTCTGTCTCCTCTTGGCATCTTTCTCACCTCCTTTTAGTAGTGAATTTTTTATTTTAATATTAATAATTTCTCTTCTCTTAACGATAACCACGACCAAAACCACCGCCGCGATTTGAACCTCTACCCATTCCACGACCAAAACCACCGCCGCGATTAAAGCCTCTACCCATTCCACGACCATAACCATAACCTTGGTTACTATAGCCTGGAGCAGGATATCCCGCGCAAAATCCTAAACCTCTTCCTGTCATCGGACCCATTCCACCTGGTCCTGTTCCGTTTCCTCTTGGCATCTTTCTCACCTCCCTTTATTATTTAGTTCATGTTTTAATATTAATAATTTCTCTTCTCTCTTACCATTCTTATCTCCAAAATTATTTTTAACCTCTTTTTCCACGGCCCTTTCCTTGATTACCGGATTTTTTGTTAATTCCCGGACCTCGACCTCGACCTTTTCCTTTACCAATAAATTGACCTTTGCCTTGACCTTTGCCGAAACCCTGACCCTGACCCTTGCCAATAAATTGGCCTTGGCCCATACCTTTCCCTAAACCTTGACCAGTACCCTGACCCTGACCAATACCTTGGCTTTGACCTTGACCTTTCCCCAATCCTTGACCAGTTCCTTGGCTTTGTCCAATAAATTGGCTTTCATTAGAAGGATTCACTGTAATTGAATCAAAATCCAATGCACCTAACGGACATGAAGCAATACAATCTCCACAGCCGCTGCATAAATCTTCATTAATATGCGCAATGCTGTCAATCGTAATTGCTGCAAATCGACAGGAATCAATGCATACTCCACAGCCGTTACAAGTTTCTTCATTAACCTTTACAATTTCTTTCATTTTTAATCTCCTTTTATCTGTTTCCGCGTGCCGGACCACGACCCCGACCCTGACCCCGGTTTTGAGACCGACCACGACCGCGACCTTGGCAACATTGACCATGACCAAATTGCTCTGCGAGATTTTGAAGTTTTCCGCTGCCGCATTTCGGACATCGAATTAATACAGCGGCATTAATATCCTGCTCTATAATAAGTCCGCAATTCAAACAACGAATTCGATTCCCCATAAAATGGACAACACCTCCTTCAATCTGAAGAGACTTACCATTAATAAGAAAATCTGTAATTTTAAACCTTGCCTTCTCAACCAACCTTGTAAAGGTCGGTCGTGATATCCCCATTAATTCAGATGCATCCGCCTGATCTAAACCCTTATAATCCGCGAGACGTAGTGCCTCGTATTCATCTAATGATAATATTACCGGCTCCAATTTTACGATAGGTACTTGAACCGGCTTGAAACTATTAAACCGCGGGGGTGACCCCACATTCCGATTCTTTTTAGGTCTCGTCATCTATTCAGTCTCCAATTTCAGAGTTATGAACATATGTTCATTATAAGTATAACATAAATAATCGAATTTGTCAAGGTCTAAATAAGAAAAGTTTAATGCATGCTTCGCATGCGTTCAAGTGTTTAAAAGTTCAAATGTTTAATAAATGTTTAAATGTGCGGATGCTGCGATAGTTCAATTGTTCAAGTGTTAAAAACTGTTTAAATGTTATTGTAGAGACGTGCTATGGCACGTCTGATAGTTCAATTGTTCAAGTGTTTTATAAAGGCATACTTTGCATGCGTTTAAGTGTTAATAATGTTACGATAGTTCAATAGTTAAATTGTTAAAAAAATGTTTAAGTGTGCGGTTGATATGATAGTTAAATTATTGAAGCACAGCGATTGCTACGCAATTAAGAATGAAAAATGAAGAATGATTTTGCATTATTTATTACAATGCTTTGAATAAGAGCATAATTTCTTAACATGAAAATTTTGTTTATCCTTAATTACCCAAAGAAAATAATCTTTCCTGCTCTCAGTTCCCTGTTCTCTGATATCTGTTTTAATTATCTATTTAAAAATTCCTGAAGAAATAACATATTAATAATTATTAATATAAGATATAAGATGCCGGCACCCTAATCAATCACAAGTTACCCGCCAGGGTATTTTGGGGTTTTTCATTTTAAAGGTCCTTTATTCTTGCAATTTTTTGGCTTCCTTGTTTACTACTTATAGAATAATTGCATAAAAAAATAAATCCCTTTTTTTCAGAATATTTTTCCTTATTTCCAGATTTTAAATATATATTTCTAGCAATCTCTTTACTGTTATTTAATTTATCGATTATATTATCAATATGATTTTCAAATCTTTTTGTATCTTTTTTTGATTCAACTAATGTAATATACATAAAAATATTGTAAGCATTTTCATTTTCTTTTTTCAATAATAATTTCATAAAAACTTCTACTAAATTTTGCAATGTACAATTTTTAGGTCCCTTCCATTCGATAAAAAATTCATTATTGGAATTATTTCCAATATAAAAATCAAAAGAACCCTGTTGTCCATTATTAATGATGTTTTTTATTTCATCTTTATCTTCATCTAAATATTTTTTTAGAGATCCCCAAGAGAATTTTTGATTACATGTATTATATTCAGGCTTAATATATAAATTCTTCCATATATCCCTACCATATTTTTCATAAAGTAAATTTGAAAACATATGGTGGAAGTACCTTTCATTAAATTTATCACTTTCAAAAGGCACAGGAATATCTGCTATTAATTGAATAATTTCATTAAAAATATTCTCGATATCGTTTTTATTTATATCCTTCATTTCGTACCTCTTTTTTTGTTATCTTAAGTTTTCTTCATTAGCGACAATTAGAATTACCAGCCAACGACAATTATTATTACTGTTTAAATTTTGAATATTCATTATATATTATTTTACTTCAAATTTTTGTATTATGTCTAAATAAGCATCTGAAATATAAATATATCCTTCTTCATCTTTAGCAATACCCACGGGATATTGAAAATCTCCATCATTTGTTCCTGTTCCCCACTGTCCAAATTTTAATAAAAAATCCCCTTTTGTATTAAATATTTGAATCCTACCATTGTCAGCATCTGTTATAAGAAGGGCATTATATTTATTTAAATAACAGATATCACCAAGACTCTTAAAATCTCCATTTTCTGTTCCCCATTGTCCCCATTGTCCTAAATAAGTACCATCAGTGTCAAATTTTTGAATACGATGATTAATGTAATCAGATATATATACTTCATCATTATCATCAATACAAATCCATCTTGGTGCATTAAATTCTCCATTTCCTGTTCCAGGAGTTCCCCATTGTCCTAAATAAGCACCATCAGTGTCAAATTTTTGAATACGATTATTGTTTGAATCACAAATGTATAAAATTTTATTACTATCAATTGAAATTCCAATAGGGGTATTAAATTCAGAATTTCCCGTTCCAGATGTCCCCCATTGTTTAATAAAATTTCCATTAGTATTAAATTTTTGTATACAGTTATTCCCAGTATTTACAATATATATATAACCATTCTTATCGCATACAATTCCTTGAATACCATTAAATTCCCCTTGACCAGAGCCAGATGTTCCCCATTTCTTTATAAATAAAATTTCTTGAATCTCATTACTATCAGAGGTACCTGGCTCAAATGGTAGTTCTTCTCTTTTTTCACATCCTGAAAATATAATAAAAGAAGTCATCAATAGAAAGAATAATACAATTGTAATCTTTTTTATTTTCATTATTTCACCATTTAAAATTTGATTTTCAACTTAAGATTAGGCTTGTAATTATCAAAGTCCATACCAAAAGTAACTTTATTTGAATTTGTTCTGTCTTTAAACAAATATTTAAATCCATAATAAGACCCTAGCGTGAGTTTATCACGAAATACATTATTTTATATTTTTAAAAAAGATAAATATCGATATATTGGAAAATTATGGTTACCTTTCGCCAACATTGTAAGTATACACCAAAATAGATAAAAAATGACTTGACAAAGAGA
>DAOVMD010000003.1 GCA_030630935.1 Candidatus Mcinerneyibacteriota bacterium
CTATCCGCAAAATTTAGATGTTCTGGTGAAACATGGTTATATTGAGAATCTTCCGGTATGTCCTGTAAAAAATAAACCATATAAATATACAATATCCGGTTGGGAAGATGAAACCTTTACAATTTGGTGTCCCAACCCTAAAAAACATGTGGGATTAAGCGGTCCAAGAAGCCATATGTTGTTATTATATTTTGAACCAGGTTCGGGAGTAAAAGAGATTGATGAAAATTTAAGGTCTTCTACTGGAGACTAATTTTTTAATCCCAAGAATTTTTTGATCAAAGAAGAGGTCGGGATATGTATACTAACCGTTTTAATAATTTAATAATAAGCAAGGAGACCTTTCTATGAAAACTGAAAGAACAATTGATCAAATAGGCAGTTTGAAAATTACTGAGAAAGAAGTTATTTATAAAAAAAAGAAGTTCTTAATATCTGATATAAAAGATATTTCTGTAAAAAAGTCATTTTTTAATAAATCGATAATTATCTCCTCTTCAACTGATGAGATTAAAATTTCGCCATATTCCCAGTCTACTTTTGAGAAGATTAATGATATTGTTGGACTTGTTCAAGGTATAAATCCATTAAGTTTTTATATCAAGAATGAAGAGAAGAATATCCTTGCATATTTTTCCAGGTTCTCACCCATTTTTAGCCCTCCGCATTATTACCCTTTGAAAATTTCTCTTTGTTACCAGGAATTCCCGGCAAAAGAGATTTTTCTCTGTGTTATGAATGATTTTTCAAAAAGCTCAAAGATCCTTCAGCCGGATGTGCTAATAAATTTGAAAGGTAAAGAAATAAACCTCACCGGCGAAAAACTTTCAGAAGGATTTTTTAAAGAAAGAAAGTATGTTGAATTTTATAAATTTAAAATCACCGATGAGACCGTTGAAGATATCTTATCAAGTGCCGATGAGACCGTTGAAGGTATCTTATCAAGTGTAGAAGTCACATTTTTATTTTCTTTTAAATATAGGAAAGGGATTAATGTTTTAAGTAAGATAATTCTCAATATAGGAAGAAATGATTTTGTAAATGATTTTTCGCGTTCACCTAAAATCTACTATTTCCTTTATACAAAGACTGCTTATGTAATGGGAAAATTCCGGGAACTATACAACACCCCTGATCAAGAACTAAGTAATATTAAAACATCCAATATAGAGATAGATTTTACAAAAGAAACTGAATATAACCAAAAGACCATGGGAAATAAGAATGCAAATACTATAGTTACTTCAGTTGTTATAGTAATTTTATTGTTTTTCTGTATAGTATCAATGCCATACATGTTATCTTTCCGGAGGCGTATGGATCTCGCTTCATGCCGCGGTAATTTAAGGAGTCTTGGGTTTATAATCGACAACTATGCAACAGATAATGATGGACACTATCCGCAAAATTTAGATGTTCTGGTGGAACTTGGTTATCTTGAGAAACTTCCGGTCTGCCCGAAAACAAATGATCCGTATGTATTCGAAATATCCGGTTGGGAAGATGAAACCTTTACAATATGGTGTCCAAACCCCAAAAGACATATTGGGGACAGTGGTCCATGTAGCCATACTTTGTTATTATATTACGAACCAAATTCGAAAGTAAACCAGGTTGATGAAAATTCAAAATAATACATTGGATATTGATACTTTTGTGTTTGAAAGCGTAAAGATATTGTTTGTCATTGCGAGAATAATCCGATAGGATTTGACGAAGCAATCTCTGAGCGAAGCGAAGGTTCTAGATTAAGTTGACAATGTTCTTTTAAAAGCGAGATTGCCACGGTCGCTACGCTCCCTCGCAATGACATTCACATGTTCTTTTTAAAGTGAGCTTTCCCTGCAAGTAGGGTCTATAAAGCACAGCCTTTTTGGCAGTAATGATCCAGAAACACGTGGAAGCTGTCCAACAACTCCGTTTTGTCATTGCGAAGGAGGAGAATTACGACGACTGCGGCAATCTAGTGTTTTTCTTTAAAGCGAGATTACTTCGGTCAGTGCGCTATTTACCGCACTTCTCTCGTAATGACAATACTTTCGTTTTTCCTATTAAAAAAGTTATCCACGAGTTGTCGGACAGCCTCCGTGCTTCGCTTGGATTCGGGGCACAGCAAATAACATTTTTAAAGAGGTAATTTATGGAGAATCAAGAAGACCTTATTAAAAAACAGCAGGATGAGATTATTGAACTTAAGAAGTTAATTGAACAGTACGAGAAACAACAACAGGTTACTTTGAGTAATATGTCTATATCCCGGGTTCCGGTTAATGAAGGGACTTTTACTATTAAGGGTCTTGAGGAAGCTGTTATTCATATTGATGAGAAGAACAGGATAAAATATTGTAATTCCCAACTTTTAAATATGATCGGGTGTTCCGAGAAAGAAGAAGTTAAGGGTAAAAGAATTATTGATCCTGATTTTCCCGGGTTTTCGAAGGAATTTTTATTAGCGATTATTGGAAGTGCACAGACCTCAGGTAATGTCTTTGTAACCGAACGCAGTACCCCGGAAATAGTTGAGTTCATGTGTCCGGAAGAGCGGGATAGGCATAAGACAGAAGGTCCATTGTTGAGGTATGTGGTAACCCCGTTAAAATCAGGGATTCAGATCGTAATTCAAGACATATCAAAGGTCAGGTGGTTGGAGACCACCTTCGGGAGATATGTTTCACCCAAGGTAATTCAGCAGATGCTGCTTATGGACGAGAAAGAGTTAATGAATACAGAAAGACGAACCCTAACAATTTTATTTGCAGATTTGAGAGGTTTTACAAAAATGTGTCAGGAGATTGGACCGGAAGAGATCGTAGAGACGGTAAATTCATATTTATCTAATATGGTTAATGTAATTGAAGCCAATGACGGAACCATTGATAAATTTATCGGTGACGAGATCATGGCGTTTTGGGGTGCGCCCGTTCATGATGAATTCCATTCATTAAAAGCGTTTATAACCGCTGTTGAGATGCAGAAAACCCATCAGGAGATTATAAAGTCGAGAATAAAAAATAATAAAAAAATGCCGGAGATGGGAATTGGGATTGCGACAGGGGAAGTGATTGTAGGGAATATTGGTACTCCAAAAAGATTGGATTTTACCGTACTTGGCCACCATGTGAATCTCGGTGCAAGATTATGCGGTAAAGCAGAGGGTGGGGAGATTTTAACCACAAAAGAAACCCATAAATGTGCAATGGATGTTTATAAAAAATTCGATCAGAAACATGTAGCAAAAATGAAATTTATCGCAAAAGGAAAACTTGAACTAAAAAATGTAAAACAGGCAATTGAGGTTTTTTCGGTTCTTTATAAGTGATCTTTGAGAAATAATGCCTGATAACAATATAGAGTTTGTATGTCATTGCGAGAAATGAAATGCCGAAGCAATCTCCGAGCGGAGCGGAGGCACAGCCTCTTTGATAGCAATTACAAATAATGTCTGATAACAATAAAAGGAATTATAAAACAATTATGAAATAAGACCCTCGCCAACCTTTTTAATATTTTTGATGTGTCACTGCGTTTAGTTTTCTTTTTATGTTTGTTCTGTTCATGTTTTTGATCAGGTATAGGTTCCTTCAACTTTTGACCGCACCCGGGACAAGAGTCATATATATCAGAAATTTCCTTCCCGCATTTTGGATATTTAATTATATTTATATTGACCTCCAAACTTTTAAATTCAATCCATATAATTTACATAATGTTAATTTTTAAACTCTTAAAAAAAATACCATAAAAATATAATAAATGCAAGGGAAATTTTAAGACAGTATAACTTGACTAAAAGGCGATTATATGCTATAATATTTTTAGATTAAGTTAATTAATAGATATTTGAAGTGATTTATGTTTAGATTTAAAATCCAACTTTAATTATAACAGGGAGGGTTTTATGAAGGTTAAATTGCAATTTGCGTCTTTAATGACTTTGAGTTTTCTCTTTGGCTTGGTTCTTGTAATTATTCTTGCTGCTTCCTATTTTGCCGGAAAAATATCCTGGCAATTTATGATCGGGATAACTATATTATCAAATGTTTTAACATGGTTATTGGGTCCCTATATTAGTGATATTATTTATAAAATATTTTATAAAATTAAATTTTATAATTATGAGGAAATTAAGCAATATCCTTATGCGCAATTTATAAAAAAAGTTTGTGATAAACATAACATTAAAACTCCAAAAATAGGAATTATCAACGATCAAAACCCGACCGCGTTTACCTATGGTTCAGCTTCCTTTAATGCCAGAGTAGTTGTTACCGAAGGACTATTTAAATTTCTTAATGAACAAGAACTAAACGCAGTAGTTGCTCATGAATTGGGTCATATTGTCAATAAGGATTTTATAGTAATGTCAATAGCATCAACCCTTTTATCTATTCTTTATGAATTATATGTAATCTTTACAGAAACAAGAAACCGCTCTTCTTCATCTTCTTCAAGCTCAGAAAACGGAAAAAGTTATTTTTTCTTCATAGGTTTAGTTTCTCTAATCTTCTATTGGATAGGAACTTATTTTGTTTTATATTTAAGCAGATTAAGAGAATATTATGCAGATGAATTTTCTGCAAAAGAGACCGGAGACCCGAATATCCTTTCATCCGCCTTGATTAAGGTCGCCTATGGAATAGCATCGGTTCCCGACACGGAAAAAACTGCTCATTTATTGAACACGACAAGAGCACAAGGAATTTTTGATTTTAAAGCAGCAAAAAACATCGGGTTAATCTATGAAAATGATAAAGAACGAAAAGGGCTTCTTGAAAGATCCCTTCTATTTGACATTGTCAATCCCTGGGCTTGGATTTATCAGTTGAAATCTACCCATCCTTTAATCGGAAAGAGAATTAAAAGGTTATGCAGTTTGACGACTTCTCCCATTTATGATTTTGAAAATATAATAAACTCTGAAGTTGACAAGGAAAAATTATGGTCAAACTTTTTCAAAGATATTTTAGTTATGTATTCTCAATTAATTGTTATAATAGTGACAATTTTAGCTGTAATTCCTCAAGCCTTTACTAGTATAAATTTCATAGTTCCCACAATAATCGCTGGTTTAGTTCTATTAATAATTGTTTCGATTATAAAACTAAGATATAAATTCCCGATAGGTGATTTTAAAGAAGCAACTATCCTTGAATATCTTGCAGATATTTATGCATCCCCAATTAAAGGTAAACCGATAAAAATTGAAGGACAGGCAATCGGAAGAGGCGAGGCCGGATTCATTTTCGGGGAAGACATGCTCTTTCAGGATAAATCGGGTTTTATTTATCTTAATTATGAAAGTGCAATTCCAATATTTGGAAACTTATTTTTTGCTTGGAAGAAATTAGATGCTTTATTAAAGGTACCGGCAACTTCAACCGGATGGTTTTTACGGGGAAATGCTTTCCACTTGGAATTATACAGGTTTGAGACAAAATCACAAACAATAAAGAGTTATGTTAGATTTTGGGAACTTGCCGGGTTAAGTGCACTCGTTTTAATTTGCTCCATATCAATTTATATTTTGGCATTTTATAAAGGATGATAAAATAAATTAAAACTTTGGAGAAAATAAAGCGCTTTTTTAATTTTGATCATCACTTTAGGAAAGGACTTAATAAGTTAGAATGTGAAATAAAAAAATGCTTTTCTTGGAATTACATGTTATAATATCTCTGTCCTAAATTTATGGGAGATTACGATTATGAATAAAGAAAAGAATCTTCTTTTTGGTGTACTTGCGGTACAGATGGGTTTTGTTACAAAAGAACATATGATGGCAGCTGCCGTTATTTGGGCAACGAATCAAAACAGAGTGTTATCTGATATTCTTGTAGAAAATGGTTGGCTTAAAGAAAAAAACAAATTAGGAATAGAAAATATTGTTGAACTTCAACTTGAAGATAATGAGAATGATTTAAACAAAGCCTTAGATTCTATTGGTGGTTTGGAAGTAGTCCATAAGTCTTTTGCTGGTTCTATTGTTGTTACTGAATCAGGTGAAGTTTTACCATCGATAGGTGGAACTCAAGAACCTACAGATACTGTTTCTGCTCAAGATGATTTAACGAATGATGAAAAGTTAACGATTGAACAGCCTGGTCGTTACACAATCAAGGGTGAACAAGGTCGTGGCGGGATTGGTAAGGTTTTGGTTGCATTTGACTCACATCTTGGCCGGGAGATTGCGGTTAAGGAACTGATAGCATTTGACGAAGGTTTGAATAAGGATCAGCCCACTCCTATAAGTAAGACTGCAGCAATGGTCGCCAGGTTCCTGACCGAGGCACGGATCACCGGGCAATTGGAGCACCCGTCTATAGTTCCTGTTTACGAAATAGGTAAGAAATCTGACGGTAAAATCTATTATACTATGAAGCTGGTTAAGGGAGAGACCTTAGCTGATAAACTGGCCAATGAAAAAGACCTTGCAGGCCGTTTGAAATATCTTGATAATTTTGTTGATTTGTGCAATGCGATTGCGTATGCTCATTCACGCGGTGTGATTCACAGGGATATTAAACCTCAGAATGTTATGATAGGTGAGTTTGGTGAGACGGTTGTTCTGGACTGGGGTCTTGCAAAAGTTAAAGGTCACACTGATGAATCATCCGGGAAACTTAAGCTCGAGATAGAAGCACTTAAGGAGAGCTCCGGATTTAAGACTATTCCCGGAAGAGCTTTGGGTACACCATCATATATGCCCCCTGAACAGGCGGAGGGTTTATTGGACGAGATAGATGAGCAAAGTGATGTTTATTCATTAGGAGCAGTTCTTTATGAGATTCTAACAGGTCAACCACCGCATACCGGTGAAACTGTGTATGAGATAATGAGTAAGGTTATCGATGAAGAACCGAAAAAGTTAATAGACATCAATAAAGACCTTCCCGCAGACCTGGTAGCGATCTGTGAAAAAGCCTTGTACAAGAAGAAAAAGAAACGCTATGCCAATGCTTTAAACCTCTCTGAAGATATTAAGAACTTCATGACCGGGAGTATGGTAAGCGCTTACCAATATAACCCTATTGAGAAGTTAAAGAAATGGGCTAAGAAGAATAAACCGGTGGTAATAACCGCAACTGTTGGTATACTTTTATTATTTGGATTAACTTTATTTACATGGATAAATATATCTAAGAATAAACAATTTAATAAATTCTCCAAGGTTCAAATTCTTTTAGAAAAAGCAGTATTAGAAGAGCAGAAGGGAAATTATTATTTATCATATTTCTATTATATTAATGCATACTTGAATTCAGATGAAAATAAAATAGAAGAATATTCTTTGGAAGGAATAAGTAGATTATCGAATTTATACAAAACCCCAAAAGAAAATATAGAAAAAAAAGAGAAGTTATATTCTAATAAGTTTTATTTTCAAATACTTTATATAGACTATAAGATGGTTATTAAAATATTTAATTCCAGCACAAATCAAATAATGAAAAATTATAAAGAAGCTAAGGAATATGGTTTATCTCCAAATAAAAAATATCTAATCTTACATTGGCAAGATCAGTTAATTGAAATAAATCTTGAGAAAGGAACAATTAATGAGCAAAGTTCTGAATCTCAAATGCATTTTTCTTTAATTACCCCGATAAAGAATGATTTTATTTTCATTAAAGAATTCAATAAACATAATAAAAAATGGAAAATCATAAAGTTCTCTATTCCTGGTTTAAAGGACAAGGAAATTGTATTTGATGACTGGGCCTGGCGTGAAGCAGGGGATATAATAAGTATGAATTCTGATGGGAATTTAATTCTATCCGGAAGACAGAGAAAAATTACTTTCTTTAACTTAATGAGTAATCAATCGTATGAAATATTAAAAGATGAAGATCTAATCCCCAGGACATTCTCCTTTTCCAATGATGATAAATACCTTTATTTTTTGGGAAATGAAACCTTTAATATTTATAGTTTAAGCAAGAAAAAGATTATTAAGAAACTAAAAGTTTATAGATTAGAGGAATATAAGGTTACAAGTAAGTATTATCTATTTTATTGTTTTCAAGAAGCTGCAATCATGAATAAGAACACGTATGAGAAAATTTTAAAAATTCCGGGAGAGAAACACATTCAATTATATCAAGAAGAAGATTTGTGTGTATGTTATTCGGGTAGGGAATTTGAGATTTGGGATATTAATCTCAGAAAAAGAATTTATTCTGTTCATTTCTTAAAATCGATAAATAATATTAAAATAATTGAAGATAAAGAGATCGTTATTACTTTTGAGGATAAATCAAAAATATTCTTTAAAAATTTCATTTTTGAAGTAGAGAATTCTGGTCGTTCAGATATTAAGACATTTGCATTTAATAGCGATTACTCCAATGTAATCTGGTGTGATGAATTAGGTACAATCTATTACTATAATATTATTAAGAATAATCTTGAATTTTCAATACATAACCCGGGAATACACTTTGTTAAGTCTACGATCAGTGGGAATAAAAAAAACGCTGCTTTATTAACACGTCGGGAAGCACGTTTAACAATCTTTATATCAGAAATTTTAATATTTGATTTAGAAAAAAGAGAGGAATTGTATAGGTTTAAAATTGATGAAGGTGCAGGCGGGAAATATTATAACTTTAAGTTCTTTCCACAATCTAATCTTTTAATATATTGTATTGATAATGTAACATCTCTCTTTGACATTAAGCAAAAAGAAATCATTGCAACTTTTGAGGGCAGGTTTTTTGATAAATACTCTATAAGCCCTGATGAAACCAAACTGATAACTTACATTCCTGGAAAGAAATTATTTATCTGGAACTTGAAAACGAAAGAATTGGAGAGTGAAGAGAGTTTTAACTTGGAGAGAGGAGAAAGTTCCAATGAATGTTTTTATGCATTCTTTAATTCAAACAATAAATTAATCGCAGCCATTCTTAGGAAAGGCTTTTTTGAATTAGTAGATTTGAGTAGTGGAGAAAATATTCAGAAGATAAATATAGATTTAATATCCAAGTCAGTAAAACACCTTTATTATATAGAGAGACTTATTAAAGCCTTTCCTGAAAAGAACCTTATTTTAATGAACCTGTTTGATAAAATAATAATTTTTAATTATAATACCAAGAAAAGGAGTGTTATTTCTCGTAGAGGAGATTATTTTCAACGAATTGTGTTAGACAAAGAAAATAATATTCTACTTAGTCTTTCAGGTAAAAAGATTTTGTTTTATAATTTAAACATTCTTGAGCTGGATAAAAATGAACTAAAAGATTATTATAATGAAAATTTTAACTTTAGATTATTAGAAATTTCATATCACCCTCTTAACTCAATTGCATTTGAATGTTATAAAAAACGAAGAAGATTGTTGTTCGATAGTATTAAATATCCCTACTTTTTTATTTTTAATAATAAAGACAAGATTAATAAAGGGATTGCTCCATCAAAGAGAACAAGAGCATTAATAAAGAAAATAATACTCGCATCTTTAGTGTTATTTATACTATTATTTGTAATTTTTTATAATACAGGAAAAGTTAAATCAATATATTTAAATAGAATATTGAAATTTTTTGAATTTATACTTTATATAATTCTGATCAATACAACTTTATTTTTTATAGTTAAAATTTCTTTGGATGCGTATTACTCTACAAGCTTTATTATTAAGATTTTCGGGTTCAGCACAAGCCGTTATTTCATGGATAATTATTTGACATTAGCTATAAATCACCAAATTGTATTTGCTTTACTACTAACGATTATATTGTTTTTACCATTATTATTTATTAAAATTAAAGAAAAAAATAATGTATTGAGTAAATATAAATTGTTTTCTATTTGGGCGTCTTCATTTTTATTGATAACTATTATTTTCACTAATAAAATACGGTTTTTTATGAATGAAAATGGGTTGATGGGAAAAATAATTACATTTAAAGAATTTTTGTTTTTCTTTTTATTGGGAGTGATTTTAATATTATTGATCCCGGAATATATTTTTAGATTTAAACACTCGAAAAAATTAGAATATATAAAAAACTTGTGTATATCACTTTATTCTTTTACAATTGCACTTATTTTAAATTGGACATATCTATGCTTTTTTACTTTTGTAGGGTCGTACTTTAACATTATTTTGAGGAATCTTTATTTGAAGTAAAAGTTCTTTCCCTGCAAGCAGGGCTTGTAAAAGGGTGCTTGCACCTGGATTGCCGGAGGCACAGCCTCTTTGATAGCAATGACAAATAATGTCTGATGACAATAAAAGGAGTTATAATAAAAATCATGAAACAAGATAAGAATCTACTTTTTGGTGTGCTTGCGGTTCAGAAGGGTTACATCACCCAATTTCAATTAATAGAATCTGCTGAGATTTGGACAGAAAATCAGGGCAGAAATTTAGAAGATATCCTTTTAGATAAAGGATTCATATCGACTAAGCAGCGGGATGAGATTGCAAAGTTAATTTCTGTTCAGCTTGAAAAGTACAAAGGTAATACCCGTGAAGTTTTAGAATCTTTGGGTGGTTCAAATGCAGTTCATGAATCATTCGGCGGGTCAATTATTTTAACTGACTCGGGTGAAGTATTACCATCGATAGGTGGAACTCAAGAACCGACAGATACTGTTACAGCTCAAGATGATTTAACGAATGATGAGAGGTTAACGCTTGAGCAGCCAGGTCGTTATACGATCAAGGGCGAGCAAGGTCGTGGTGGGATTGGTAAGGTTTTGGTTGCGTTTGATTCTCATCTTGGTCGTGAGATTGCGGTTAAGGAACTTATAGCATTTGATGAAGGAGCGAATAAGGATCACCCCACTCCGATAAGTCAGACTGCAGCAATGGTAGCCAGGTTCCTGACTGAAGCTCGGATCACAGGGCAATTGGAACACCCGTCTATTGTCCCGGTCTATGAAATAGGTAAGAAATCTGACGGAAAAATTTATTATACAATGAAATTGGTTAAGGGTGAAACCTTAGCAGATAAACTTGCAAAGGAAACAGACCTTGAGGGTCGTTTGAAGTACCTTGATAATTTTGTTGACCTGTGTAATGCGATTGCGTATGCTCATTCCAGAGGAGTAATCCACCGCGATATTAAACCTCAGAATGTTATGATAGGAGAATTTGGAGAGACGGTTGTTCTGGACTGGGGTCTTGCAAAAGTTAAAGGTCACCCGGATGAATCATCAGGGAAGCTTAAACTCGAGATAGAAGAACTCAAGGAGAGTTCCGGATTTAAGACCATTGCCGGAAGAGCTCTGGGGACGCCATCATACATGCCCCCGGAACAGGCGGAAGGGAAACTTGACGAGATAGATGAACAGAGTGATGGTTATTCATTGGGAGCAGTTCTTTATGAGATTCTAACCGGGAAACCACCATTTGTAGGTACGACAGTATACGAGATCATAAGTAATGTTATTGATGAAGAACCTGAGAATCTTATGAAATCAAGTTTAGAGATCCCGGTTGAGTTGAGTGCAATCTGTATGAAAGCAATTTCGAAGAAGAAGAGTGAGAGATATGAATCTGCAAAGGACATTGCGGATGATATTAAAAAATTTATGACCGGCAGCCTGGTTTCAGCATATAGGTATAATCCAACAGAAAGACTTAAGAAATGGGTAGATAAGAATAAACCAGTAGTATTAACGAGTTTCTTTGCTTTATTAATTTTAATAGTGTTCGGTATCTTTTCCTGGACAAATATCTCCCAGCGCGAGAAAGCAATTAAGAATTCTTTAGCCAGGACATCATTTAGATTGGCAAAGAAAGCAGAGGCAGAGCAATTTTATAATAAAGCATATTTCTATTATGCTAACTCCATTTTAAATGCTCCAAACTCAAGTATCTCGGAACAAGCAAGGGGCTTGCTTGCAAAAGAAATCCTATTTACCAGTAGATTAGAAAGGACTTTTAAATTAGAGGGAATAACAGGAAAGATTACTAGGGTATTAATAACTCATAACGAAAAGTATTTAGTTACAATCTTAAAGGATGCAGGGTTTTCGGATGCTCCTAAAAAAAATGTACCCAGTGTTGTTATTATTTGGGACCTTCAAACATCTAAAATAATTAAGAAACTAAATAATTTCAGAGAAGTATATTTAAGTGATGACGGAAGTTATTTGATTCTTTATAATAGCTTCAGGGTTTTTCAATATGAGACATGGCATAATATGAAAAATGATAAGTACTATGAGCAAGATGAAATTCCCGTGAATGAATTTTTGGTTTTGAATTTGAATAATTTTAAAGAGAGTAAATTTGAATTAAGTAAATCCGAAGCAATCACTAATTTAACCTATAAGCCTAAAGATGGCAATATCTATTTTAACATTTGGAATGAACCTGAAAATAAAAAATCAATCTTTATTTTTAATATATATTTAATGAAAGAGAATAAAGAACTTTTAAAGAAATGGAAAGATAAAAATACTCTCGCAATTAGCCCTGATGGAAAGTTTATCGCCGTAAAGGCAGATGGTAATATTACACTCTATGATTTCAAAAGTACAAAGAAGATTATTGATCTTGGTCATTATGAAAATGTTTTTTTCAGCTCTGATGGTTATTCTTTGGTTATGTTAGGAAAAAAAACAATAGAGACACTTGATTTAAATTCTTTGAAGATCATTTCTTCATTCAAATCAAAACGTCCGCAACAGGGTAAATATATAAAATTTGTTAAAGGTTTAAATTGGATTTTATATGGTAATGATAACGGTGGAAATATTGAAGTTTGGAATTATCGAAATGCTTATTTTATAAGTGATATTGATCTGCCAAGTTTTATGTATTATCCTTGCCCGTTAACTCTGAGTAATGATAATTTATTCCTTGCAGTATCCCGAGAGAATAACAGTGTTGACATCAGCAGTTTTCTGATAACCCCGACCCTGGAAAAGATTTATACTCCGGTTAAAACTACTGCACTTTATTTTAATAAGGATTCAACCAAGCTTTTGGTTGCCGGGAAAGATCAAACAATTAATTTCTGGGACATTAAAAATTTAAAAATCCTGAGAAGATATCCAAAGTTTCATAAGAGATCATTTGATTCTATCTGTTTTAGTCCTTCAAGTAAATATGTATTAGGTTGTACCAGTTCTTATGATTTTAAAGATAATTTATCTTATGATGTTATATATATTATAGATTGGAATACAACAGAAATACATAACAAGATTGATGTTAAAACTAAAAGTTCCAAGGAAAAACAAATTATTACTGATGAAAAGAATATTGTATTTTATGATAATTCAGGCACTGTAAAGATCTGGGATTTTAACACTCTAAAGGAAGTAGGTGCCATTCATAGGAAACAAGAGAATTCCAAGAAGTGTGTCTCGTTAATCCCGAACTATAATGATTACCTGATCGTGAATGATGATAAAGCTGAATTATGGAACTTGCAGACCATGAAGAAGGAAAGAACCTTTCCCGGAACCCTTCCAAATGAAAACTGTATTGACTCAACAGGTAAAAGAATCGCAGTAGTTGATGATTCATTAAACAAAATTATGGTACTGAAAACCATGACCGGGGAAGTAATTGAGGAATACAACATTGATTTTGAAAAGTATACACCTTACTTTGGTAAAGATGGTGACCTGAAAATACTTCAGTTTTTAGGATGGGAAAATATTAAAATTAAGAATCTCAAGACTAATAGAATTGAGTTTAACCAAAAGCTTACTTTAACTAAATATTTCAATGAATATCTTGTTTATATTAATGAAGATACAGATAAGTTTATAATTGATGTTTGGTATTCTATAATTATTGTTGATACCACAAGAAACAAAATTAGGAAGATTGAATTAAAGGATGTAGGATACAGGTCTGTGAACAACGATTTCAGTATAATTTTATCCCGAAACGGGCTTGACCTTTATTACTATAACGGTGATTACTTTTTAATGACTGAAGATGAGATTGTAGATGATATTATCAGAAGAACAGGACTGTACCCACAGGAATTTTCGTATGAACCTGTTAATGAAGTGGTTTATAATTATTATCAACAAAGAAAAGAATATTTCTCAGAAAGTTTTGTTTTAGGTTCTGATATAATATTCCAGTATAACATCCTCAAGAAGAAAGAGGTTAAGGTGTTTTTTATTAAAACCTCTTTTATAATGTTGATTATTTTATTTATCCTCCTGCTCTTCTCCAGAAAAATCTTTGTATTAAAAAGAAATGAAATAGGTGAAGTTATAGAGAAAAAAGATTTAAGAAAATTACTTGTTTACTATGGATTATTTGAAATGACTCTTTTTACAATTGTGATATTGGGAGCATTTCTATTTGACCTGGATCAATTCATGAAAGTTGTTTTTAGTTACCTTTATAATATAACTGATTTCAGATTAGTTGGGATACCTAATATATCCGGGTTTATACCAAAATTAATTAAAATATTGCTGATAACCTTACCCGGAGTAATCATCTTATCTACACTGCCTTTTTTGAGGAATTTATTCTTGAAAAAGATTGGGTTTAAAATTTGGTTGACTGGATGGATCGCATTGACTATTATATTTAATTCAACCTGTAATAATTTCTTGAAAGAAAGTAATTTGGTGGGAACATTTATTAATTTTGGGGAATTTGCGGGGTTTGTTGGTTTAGGAATTTTGTTAAGTTTTATTATTCCGGAATTATTATCAAAGATTAGACTATTTAGGGAACGCGGAATTATTCAGAATGTTTTCATTCCAATCATTGGTATCTCAGGAGCGTACTTCTCGCTCTGGGTATATACAGCATTCTTCTTTAAAGTATATTACTATTTTGCGACGTTCTCATTATAACGGGGAGATATTCAAAATGCAAATTTCATTTCGAAAAATTATAAAAGTATCCGTTATCTTATGTATCGTTCTAACTTTTCTAAGGGTTTATTCATACAGAGTTGAGAACATAGAGTTCACAGTCAAGAATGAAGAAAAATCTGCAATTGTTTTTCTCCCTGATGAAAAAGGAACATACCCCGGAGTGTATTATGCCTATACGAAGTATAGAGCTGTGACTCCATGTATGATTGCGACAGCTAAGTATCTTGCTGATAATGGAATAATATGTATGATGTTTTCGAACAAAGCATTTAAGGATAATCCAGGACCTCAGTTTTTTCAAAAAGCAATTGATGATGGGATCGATGCAGTTGATTACTTGAGATCAAGAGAAGATGTTTATTCTAATAAAATAGGTGTTCTGGGTCATTCTTTCGGAGCAACCGTAGCCGAGTTAATTAATGTTAATGTTGGGAATATTAGTGCAGTTGTTATGTTGGGAATGATAAGTACTTCCAAACAGAATGTCAGGTCAAATATAATGATTGGTCTCGGTGCAATGGATGAGTTTAGAACATATAATGATGCTGTAAAATCAATAACTCTGGTCACGGGAAATTCCGCTGCAGAGGTAGGTGAGGTTTATGGCGATATGGACAACTACAATGCTCGTTTACTTTTAATCTCTCCATACTCAGAGCATTTTGGTGAAACTTATGATCCTATTCTCCTGAGCTCAATGTTAAATTGGTTTCAAAGAAGCTTCGGAATTAAGCAGGATAAGGTTCATAGATTCTCTCCGATTATAGTTCATTTGGTTGTTAGGTTCCTTATTTCAGCTATTTGTTTTATTATATTTTTAATGATTTTTCTAAAAATTTCTACCAGGTACGAAAATAAAAGAACCATCCAGAGAATTATAACTTTCATATTGAGTTTGGTGTTTATATTTTTAATATGGAAGTTTCCATTTAGGATATTCTCCAAAGAGATTATCTTTTCTATTATACTTGCCGATTTAATCGTTAATCACTTAATTTATAAAAATTTAAAATCTATTCTTATGAAAACTTCTCTGATTTTTCTGATTATTATCTTGTGCTTTTCATCAGGATTATTAGTGAACTCATTTCAATTTATTCTGAACCACCCTAAATTAACATTGAAGTTGATCTTGGGATTATTGGCTCAGATAATAATACTCCCTGTTGCAGGTTATGAGTATCTGGTAGCTTATTTTGTCGGTGGCTTAAGGAGTTTTCCCTTGCTTACTGCTCCTGTATTTTACCTGTTAGTATTTGAAATTATTTGCCCGGGATATACAAATTTAATTAAAATAAAAAAAATAAAGAAAAAACCTTCACCCAAAAAGATGCTATGGGTTTTTATAATCCTTATCCTCGTATTAGTTGTACTGGTTATAATACGTTTTAATCAGGGCTTTATTGATGAAGCAAGTACTCTTGTTCTTAGACGACTCTTTCTAAGGGTTGTACTCATGCCTCTAATGATATTCGTATTGATAAGCAGGTCAAAACTTTGGAAACGGATTAAAGATATTTGATAACAGATGAGTAATGACAATACTTTCGTTTTTATTAGTAAAAAAGTTATCCACAAGTTGTCGAACAGCCTCCGTAGAGTGCTGTGCTGTCGCTTTACTTTTTACTTTGATAAATATTAATATAACAAAAAATGAGGAAATATGAGCCCTTAAACTTGACTAAAATGATGTTATATGCTATAATGATTTTAGATGAATTTAAATTAGAAGGTAGGTGAAAATGAAGAGAGTATTACAAATTATTATGATAGCCGCACTGGTGCTTTTAATTAATAGCTGTTTATATAAGAATGAAATTAAGCATGAAAAAACTGTTGAGACAGGGATTCGTTATGCTAAAACGGAATATTATAAAAAAGTTGAGGTGAATGATAATGAAATAATCATTGGTAAAGACCCTGTTTCAGAAGATAAGATAAAAGAGATTGATTGTTATCGTTTTTGTTATGATAATCAGGATAGGTTAGTTAAAGTTGAACATTTGAGAAATGGTAAGATAATTAACAGATCTCGTTTTGGAAACAATGTTGCTCAAGTAATTGTAAAATATTCCCCGGAGTATGAAACAAGGATATTTCAAGATCGTAATGATAAACCTGTTTTTGATAGATACGGAATTTATTCAAAGCTTTTGAAATATGATGAGAAGGGGAAGATAATTGAGATGAGTTTTTTGGGCAAGGATGGAAAGTTAAAAGAAAAAATAGGAGGAAAGCATCATAGTATAGCGATTATCCGTTTGAAATATAATGAGGATAGAAATATAATTGAGGAAAGCTGTTATGGGAAGGATAATGAACTAAAAGAAATCGAAAGAGGACATCATTTTGGGATTGCAATTTTCCGCAAGAAATACGATGATGAGGATGGAAACAAAATTGAAGAAAGTTTTTATGGAAAGGATGAAAAATTAAAAGAAGATTTTGAAGGAATAGCAATTTGCCGGTGGAAATACGATGAGGCGGGTAACAAAATTGAACAGAGTTTTTACGGAAATGACAAAAAATTAAAAGAAAACAAATGGGGTATACATAAAGGCATAGCAATTATCCGCTGGAAATATAATGAGAAAGGTAAATTAGTTGAGATGAGCTATTATGGAAAAGATGAAAAGCTGACAGAAAATATGGGCAAACATAATGATTCTCACAGAAAGGTCATGACGATTGTTATGAGACATAAAGGGATAGCAATTATCCGCTTAAAATACGATGATGCGGGGAATAAAATTGAAGAGAGTTTTTTCGGAAAGGACAAGAAATTAAAAGGAAATCCTGGAGGTGTAGCAATTTTCCGCTGGAAATATGATGAGAAAGGAAACAAAATTGAGGAGAGATATTTTGGAAAGAATGAAAAGCTGAGACAAAATTTTATGGGAATCGCAATTTTCCGCTGGAAATATGATGCTGATGGTAATAATATTGAGATAAGTTTTTATGGAACGGATGAAAAATTAAAAGAAGAAATGTATGGAGGGGTAGCAATTTTCCGTTGGAAATATGATGATAAGGGAAATAAAATTGAGATAAGTTTTTATGGAACGGATGAAAAATTAAAAGAATTTAAAGAAGGAAAGTATAAAGGAATAGCGACTTGCAACTGGAAATATGATGCTGATGGAAAGAAGATTGAGGAGAGTTATTTTGGAAGAGATGAAAAATCAAAAGAAAATTCGTATGGAAGTGTAGCAATTAAACGCTGGCAATACGACGCTTTTGGTAACAATATTGAAAAAAGTTATTTTGGAACAGATGAAAAGCTAAAAGGAGATTCCAAAGGCATTGCAATTTATCGGTGGCAATACGATGATGATGGAAACCGAATTGAGGAAAGCTATTTTGGTAAGGATGAGAAATTAAAAGAAAAGAATGATGGACAGTATGGTAGAGTAGCAATTCTACGCTGGCAATATGATGTGGATGGAAACAAAATTGAGGAGAGTTATTTTGGAGAAGATAAAAATCTGAGAGAAAGTAAAAGAGGTTATGCAATTATTCGTTGGAAATATAATGCTGCAGGAAATAAAATTGAGGAGAGTTATTTTGGAAAGGATAAAAAGCTGAGAGAAAGAATTAATGGAATAGCAATTATTCGCTGGGAATATGATGAGAAGAGAAAAATCATTGAAGAAAGTTATTATGGAAAGGATAATGAATTAAAAGAAAAAGAACGAGGTCGGTATGAAGGAATCGCAATTATCCGCTGGCAATATGATAAGAAGGGAAGAAAATTTGAGGAACGTTATTTTGGAAAGACTAATTTATTAAAAGAAATAGAAGGTGAAGAGTATAGAGGGATAGCAATTATCCGTTGGAAATATGATGAAAAAGGAAAATGTATAAAAATTGTTCACCTGAATAAAGATGGTGAAAAGATAAGATAACAGAGAGCAGAGAACTGACCCTGTACCACGCGCTTTGCTAGGGTGCAGGGCGCGGAATCAGTCGTTTTATAGATAGCATACAGCTTCGCTGTTGAGAACAGAGATCAGACCCAAAAAACACGTACTTCGTTAGGGTATTTGGGCACAGAAATTATTAATTGTTAAACCAATTTATCAAACATCTTTTCTACTTGTTATTGATATTATTATATTCCTTTTTAAATATTTCCATTACAAGTCTCGTCCAAGTCTCTGTTAAAAAAGTATTTCTCTTTCTTTGTTTTGTTTTTGTCTTTTCTCTGCGTCCGGAGTTTACCCCGTTTTTTCGGGGCGGTGAATTGTTTTTTTCGTTTTCTTTTTATCATATCCATGTTCTTTATTATAAGATTGCCGCAGTCAGGATGAAATCATTCATCCTTCCATCGCAATGACAAATAACGAGTTATTAACAGCCTTCCATGTCTTTTTTTTCTTGTAAAAAATAATTTCTTATGTTATAATAAATAAGATTTGAAATTTCATTATTTATAATCGGAGGTTGTAATGACAGACAACGAACTCAATGATATCATAGAAAAGATTAAGCGTGGTACGGTTGAGATAATCCCTGAATCCGGATTAATTGATAAGTTAAAGAAATCTAAAGAAAACAATAAGCCTTTGATTATCAAGTTAGGTGCTGACCCATCCGCTCCTGATATTCACTTAGGTCACTATGTTGTTCTGAAGAAGCTTAGAGAATTGCAGGAATTGGGTCACGAGATAGTTTTTATAATTGGAGATTTCACCGGGATGATAGGTGATCCGAGCGGCAAATCCAAGACCCGGAACCAGATGACAAAAGAGGATATTGACCAGAATGCCGAGACATATAAGGTGCAGATATTTAAAGTTTTAGACCCGGATAAAACCAGGATTGAATTTAATAGTAATTGGTTTAAAAAGATGGATATCTATAAGTTCCTTGAGCTTTCTTCTAAATACACAGTTGCCCGGATGCTTGAACGTGATGACTTTGAGAAGAGATATAAATCAAAATCACCTATTAGTATACTTGAGTTTTTATATCCATTAGTTCAAGCTTATGATTCAGTTGCGATTAAAGCTGATATCGAATTAGGGGGGATAGATCAGAAATTCAATCTACTGGTCGGGAGAGAGATCCAAACCAGGTATGGTCTTGAACCGCAGATTGTAATTACAATGCCGCTATTGATAGGGCTGGATGGGATAAAAAAAATGAGTAAATCCCTCGGTAATTATATTGGGATTACTGAAAAACCCAATGATATGTTCGGAAAGGTTATGTCAATCCCGGATGAATTGATGAAGGATTATTTCATTCTTCTGACCGATATTCCGGAATCAGAAATTAATGATAAATTCAAGAAACTTGATTCAGGCGAGCTCCATCCAAGAGCAATTAAAGAGGAGTTAGGAAAATATATTGTAGAAATTTTCCATTCAAAATCTGATGCTGAATCCGCTGCAGAAGCTTTCATAAAACAGTTTAGGAATAAAGAGATCCCTGACGATATCCCGGAACTTCAAATAGATGAAAATAATTTAATATTAGCAGACTTACTTTTTAAATTGGACCTGGTCGGAAGTAAAAGCGAAGCTAAACGCCTGATTAAAAGTAATGCTGTCTCGATAAATGAAGAGAAGATAAAAAAGAATGATGACATTAAAATAACAGATGGGATGATTAGCCAAGTCGGTAAACGCAAATTCGCTAAGGTAAAACATTAAACAGATAACAGTTTCGCTTTGCGAAACTATTATAATTGATAATTTATGATTGATAATTATTAATTGAAGATTAATTTGCATTAGATATTATGCTGCACCAGTAGGGGTCAAGGGCATTGACCCTGATCAAAAGAATTTAACCCACCCGTATGAAATATATAAAAACAAACACTCGCTTCGCTCAAACTTTTTTTATTTACAGGGAACTGACGAGAACTGACGAGAACTTTTTTAAATACAAAAACCAAGAAAAAGAATAACTACCCCGAACTAAAGAAAATCGGGGAAAACTCCACACACTAACCACGCGAAAAACACTAAAAAGAGAAGAGTTTAATCCCGATGTCCTACGGACATACGGGACATCTGCGCTTCGCTTGTCGCATGACTATAATCAATAAAACGACTGTTTCCGCGCCCTGCACCCAAGCGAAGCAGTGGTACAGGGTCAGTTCTCTGATATCTGCTCTCTGTTCAAGCGACAAAGTTGCTTGAGAATAGCAGGTTGACGATAGAAGGGAGGAAATCCCGATTATTTAACATCGGGAGAACTGAAGAGAACTTATGAAAAAATTTTATTAACACTTGAACAATTGAACTATCAGACGTGCCATGGCACGTCTCTACGATAACACTTGAACTATTGAACTATCAGACGTGCCATGGCACGTCTCTACGATAACACTTGAACTCTTGAACTATCTCAACTTCTTTAACACTTAAACGTTTTTAATAACACTTGAACGATTGAACTATTGTAACTTTTTTAACACTTGAACATTTTATATTTTTACAACTTGATTTTTTAAGATTAATATGTTAAAATATAATTAGAAATAAGAAATTAACTTTTATGAAAAGAGCATTATGAAGAACCCCAGGTACAAAATATTATTAGTTGATAGTAACGATATTATTCAGCAAGCTTTCATATCTTATATTAACGACTCAAAACTTGCTTGGGAAGTATTTATTGCAGGATCAATTGCCACAGCGAAAAATATGCTTTCAGCAACAGAAATGAATATTGTGATTTCTAATTATTCCTTACCCGATGGTAATGTTTTTGATATTCTTGAATTTGAGAAAGACATTCCGGTAATTGTAACCACCGAAACCGGTAATGAAGAAGTAGCGGTACAATTAATTAAAGCCGGAGCAAGTGAATATATTATTAAGGATAAGGAGTACAATTATTTTAAACTTTTTCCAACCCTGATTAAAAATGCGATTAGATCTAAATTTTCCGAAGTTCAAATCCGCGATTTTCACTATAAATTAAAGGAGATGGTGGATACTCGTACAGAGGAATTTAATAAATTGAATTTATTTCTTCAAGAAGAGATCGAAGATCATAAAAAAACAGTAAAGGTTTTAAAGGAAAGTTTAAATAAACAAAAGAGTCTTTTATTATCCTTACTGAAAGTTGTTTCCAGTATTATAGGAATAGCAGATAAATTTACTGCTGAGCATCAACTTCGAGTTGCCAGGTTAGCTCGGGCAATTGCACTTGAGATGAATTTACCAGAGGAGAAAATTGAAGGATTATATCGAACTTCATTTGTTCATGATATTGGAAAGATTAATATCCCTTCGCAGATTATAAATAAACCTGAAGCCTTAACCACTGATGAATATAAATTAGTAAAGACGCATCCGTTTATTGGGTTTGAGATTTTAAAAGATATTGATTTTCCATGGCCTGTTGCAAAAATAATTTTACAGCATCATGAGCGGTTAGATGGTTCCGGTTACCCCTATAAAATAAAAGAGGCAGAAATTTTATTGGAAGCAAAGATCATTGCAGTTGCAGATGTAGTTGAGGCAATGTGTTCAAATAGACCATGGCGACCTGCATTAGGTCCGCTTGAAGCATTAACTGAGATCATGAAATATAAAGGGAAATATTATGATCCTGAGATTGTTGATATTTGTGTAATGTTATTTTCAGATAAAGATTTCAAGTTTGATGACGAACCGGAATCTTAGATTATTTAGTTAAAAGAGAATTTTATAAAACAAAAAAGGAGAATTTACATGAGAAATGTAAAAAGGATTTTAGTGGTGTTGTTTTTATTTAGTCTTCTAATTACTTTAATTTCCTGTGGTGGTGGTGAGAAGCTGGATATAAAACTGAAATTAAAGACCGGTGAAGTTTATGAGCAGGAGACTGTGCTTGACCAGAAAATTACGCAAGTAGTTATGGGAAACAGCATGGAGATGGATCAGAAAATAACTATGAAGTATAATCAAGTTGTAGAAGAAGTTGATGCTGATGGTAATATACTTTTTAATGTGAAATACGCAGCAGTAAAATTTATTCAGAAAACTGCTGCTTTTACAGTTGAATATGATTCAGATAATCCACCTAAGGAAATTCCACCGATGGCAATTGGCTATGATGCTTTAGTTGGGCTTGAATTCAAAATGAAAATGAATAATAAAGGTGAGGTTCTTGAGGTTTTTGGTATTGAAGAAATGTTTAAAAAAATGAGGGATAAATTTAAAAAATCCCTACCAGATCTAAGTGAAGAAGAATTTGAAAAAATGATGGAAATCATTGAAAAAAGTTATGGTCCGGAAAGTATGGTTAATAATATGAAAAGTATGTCAGGTTTTTATCCTGATAAACCTATATCAGTAGGTTATAAATGGAAAGTTGAAAATAAATCAGGTCCTCCTTTGCCGCTTAAATTAAACACAGATTACCATTTTAAAGAGAAAAAAGATGGGATATTATTAATTACAGCTCAATCAACTTTAGAAAGTGACCCGGAAGCTGAACCAATGGAGATTGGTGAAATGAAAATGTCTTATAATGTGAAAGGTACTCAAAATGGAACTATTAAATTAGATCAGGATACTGGTTTATTAATAGAATCTAAATTACTCCAAAAATTTGAAGGTACAATTAAAATGACTGGAGCTCAGGCGATGGAGTGGCCAATTACTGCAGAAAGTACGATCATTGTGAGAACAAAGAAAGTTAAGTAGAGAGAGATTCCTTGAGAAATATTAAGAGGATTATAATATTATTATTTCTATTTGTTTTTCTAATTACATTAGTTTCTTGTAGTGCTGGTAATAAGAAGTATGATTTAAAACTGAAATACAAAACCGGTGAAGTTTATGAGTTGGAAATTGTAATTGAGCAGAGACATAAGCTAGAACTTGTTCACCTGGAAGATACATTGGATGTGTATGGGAAAATCACAACGAAGTTTATAGAAACTGTTGAGGAGATTGATGCTGACGGGAATATACTAATACATAGGAAATATGATGCGATAAAATCAATACAAAAAAACGGTCCTCTTAAAATTGAATATGATTCTGAGAACCTACCAGACGAAATTCCGCAAATTGTAATTCCTTTCCACGATTTAATTGGATTAGAATTCAAGAAGAAAATAAATGAAAAAGGTGAAATTCTTGAGGTTTTTGAGATTGAAGAAATATTGAAAAAGAGGCAGGCTAAATTAAAAAAAAGATATCCTGATTTAGATGAAATGATTTTAGAAAAAATGATGGAAGGCATTGAAAAGAACTATGCTCCTGAAAATCTGGGAGGTCCTTTAAAGCACTATTCAGTTTTA
Source organism: Candidatus Mcinerneyibacteriota bacterium (assembly GCA_030630935.1). Lineage (GTDB taxonomy): Bacteria > AUK180 > AUK180 > JAQVHJ01 > JAQVHJ01 > DAOVMD01. Next base: position 24,074 of record DAOVMD010000003.1, read on the forward strand.
CGTCAAGATAAACCTATATCGGTAGGTTATAAATGGATTGCTGAAGTTAAAACAGGACCCCCTTTACCGATTATAATAGAAACAGAATATCATTTTAAAGAAAAAAAGAATGATATATTATTAATTGTGATTAAATCGACTTTTGAAAGTTCTCCTGAATCTGAGCAAATGAAAAATATGTGGATATATAATGTGAAAGGTACTGAAAGTGGAATTATAAAAATTGATAAGGATACAGGTATAATAGTAGACTCGAAAATCTACAGAAGGATCGAAGGTACAGTTACTATGAAAATAAAAGATGAAGATGCGATCTGCCCAATGTTACAAGAAACTACAATCATTATAAGAACAAAGAAAGTTAAGTAAGGAGAGATTCCGTGAGAAATGTTAAGAGGATTATTATATTGTTATTTCTATCTGTTTTTCTAATTGCATTAGTTTCTTGTAGTGCCGGCAATCAGAAGTATGATTTTAAACTGAAATATAAAGTAGGTGAAGTTTATGAATTGGAAACCGTGATTGATTCGAAAATAACGCAAGTAATTTTTGGAAACAGTATAGAGATAGATCAGAAAATAACCATGATATATCAACAGACTATTGAAGAAGTTGATGCAGATGGGAATATGCTTATTAATATGAAATACACTACGGTAAAATTCAATCAGAAATCCGCTGCTTTGGAAATTGAATATGATTCTGAGAATCCACCAAAAGAAATTCTACCAGGAGTAATTGCCTACGCTGCGTTCGTCGGCATTGAATTCAAGATGAAAATGAATAATAAAGGTGAAATCATTGAGGTTCTTGGGATTGAAGAAATGTTTAAAAAAATGCGGGATAAATATAAAAAATCAATTCCGGATCTAAATGAAGGCGAATTTGAAAAAATGATGGAAACAATTGAAAAAAGTTATAATGCTGAGAGTATTAAAATTAATTTCCAGAAGATGTCAGGTTTTTATCCGGATAAACCTGTATCGGTAGGTTATAAATGGAAAGTTGAAGATAAAACAGGTTCTCTTATATTAAATTCAGACTATCATTTTAAAGAAAAAAAAGAAGGTACATTATTAATTACTGCTCAATCAACTTTGGAAACTGACGCGGAAGCTGAACCAATGGAGTTTGGTGAAATGAAAATGCTATATGAGATAAAAGGTACTCAAAATGGAACTATGAAAGTAGATCAGGAAACAAATGTACTAATAGAATCGAAATTATATCGAAAATATGAAGGTACAATTA
>DAOVMD010000432.1 GCA_030630935.1 Candidatus Mcinerneyibacteriota bacterium
AAATGCCGGGGCTTTTGGAGTGAATATGTCTGATGTTATTACCGGGGTTGATGGTATTCTGGGTGATGGAACGACTTCAATGATGCATAGAGATGAAATAAGTTTCAGTTACAGGAACTCTGATCTCCCGGAGGATTTTGTAATATTAAACTCCTCCCTCAGGCTTAAAAAGAGCAGTAAAAGAAAAGTAGTTAAGTTAATGCAGAAATTAAACAGGCAGAGATTAGATACACAGCCGATTGGAAAAAGGTCGGCAGGATCAATCTTCAAAAATCCAAAAGGTAAATTTGCAGGCGAGTTAATTGAGAAGGCCGGATTTAAAGGCTATGCTTTCAGAGGTGCTAAGGTCTCAGAGACACATGCAAACTTTATAATAAACGAATCCAATGCTTCTGCAACAGATGTTTTGAATTTAATAGATTTAATTTCCACATCAATATTCAATACATTTGGAATAAAGTTAGAATTGGAAATCAAGATTTTAGGTGAATAAATGAGTTCAAGAATGATTCAGGTTGAAAAAGGTAAAGTAAGAGTAGGAATTCTGGCAGGGGGAGACTCATCAGAGAGAGAAGTCTCATTAAGGTCAGGAAATAATATCATGGCTGCCCTGAATAAGAAAGGATATAATCTGGTTCAACTCTGTGATACTGACGCTGAAGGTTTAAGAAAAATATTCAATCATGAGTTTGATATAATCTTCAATATCCTTCATGGCGTGAATGGTGAAGATGGAACTATTCAAGGTTTCCTTGAGACACTTAATGTCCCGTATACAGGTTCAGGAATCCTATCATCATCAGTTTGTATGAATAAAGTCGTCTCCAAGAAAATTCTTCGTGAATCAGATATCCCAACTCCTGAGTTCTTACATATAAACAAATATATGGATATAGACTCCGGGGTGATTGAAAGTATTAAGCAGAACCTTGGACTCCCCTGTGTAATCAAACCTACTTCAGAAGGTTCCAGTGTTGGAGTTAGAATAATTAAAGATATAAATCAATTAGAATCAAATTTAATTGAAATTAAAAATCAGTTTAAAGATATCTTTGTAGAAAAATTTATTTCAGGTCCGAATATTACAGTTGGAGTAATTGAAAAGTTTGGTGAGATTATTGCTCTCCCGATTCTCGAGCTTGTACCGAAGAACGATTTTTATGACTATGAAGCAAAATATACTGAAGGCATGACGGAATTTATTATTCCTGCCAGGTTACCCGAAGAGATTTATTTTCTCACAACTGAGATTGCTATGAATGTATTCAAGATATTTGAGTGCAGTGATTTTGCAAGAATTGATTTTATTGTTGAAAGGAAGAGGCTTCCCTATGTTCATGAGATTAATACTCTTCCCGGGATGACTAATTTAAGTGACCTCCCTGCTGAAGCAGAGAATGCGGGAATCAGCTATGAAGATTTAGTAGAACAAATTTTATTAAACGGTATTTGGAGAAATGAAAACTCAAAATAGAAAGCTAAGATTACAAAAGAAAAAATCAGGATTTCAATTTAAACGGGTATTTTACATATTATTACCTTTCATATTGATTGGTATTATTATTCAGTTGATAAATTATTCTAAACATGACCCCTACTTCAATATTGAAACAATTGAAGTCGAAGGTAATATTTATTTGGAATCTACTGAGATTATCCTGGCTTCAAAATTATTTAAAGGATTAAATATCAATACATTCCGAAACAAAGATGTCACAGATAATATAGTTGCATTACCAAGAGTAAAATATTCACAGGTAATAAAAAGGCATCCCAATAAAGTTATAATTAAGGTTAAAGAAATTAATCAAATTGCTCTTTTCAGGGATAGCACCGGGATTTCAGAACTGACTGAGATTGGTAAGGTTTTCCCGGTAAAACACGGGGTCACGGAATTTGACAAGCCGATCATTACCGGTCTGGAATCCAATTCAGAGGAATTCAGGCTTGAGTCCTGGAACTTCATAAAGTTTATCGATTCATTAGAAAACAATACAGACTTATTTGATATTATATCAGAAATAAATTTTTCAGAGGAACATTTTATTAAAGTTATTTTAAGAACCGGAAACACTGCTTTGTTAAGAAGAGATAAGTTTGAGTTAGATCTTAAACGTCTTGAGATTGTTCTTAGGAGTTTCAACCTGGAGGACAGGAAAGTTATTGACCTGAGATTTGCAAAGCGGGTTTATTTACGGAACAAAATATAAATCTAATGTTGAAAAGGAGGTTTTATGTCCGAAACAATAATATGTGGACTTGATATCGGAACCACGAAAGTATGCGCTGTTATCGGGGAGGTAGATCCACAAGGTAATGTAGATATAATCGGGATCGGCAAGAGTATTTCATTCGGACTTCGGAAAGGAGTAGTAATTAATATTGATAGTACCGTACATTCAATCGAGAACGCAATGAAAGAAGCACAATTAATGGCTGGAGTTAAGATAGAATCGATTTATGCCGGGATTGCGGGGAGTCATATTAGCGGGATAAATTCTGAGTCCAGGATATCCATTCCGAGCAGTAACAAAAGGATTACACTCACTGATGTTGGCAGGGTGATTGAATCAGCCAAACCCACATCTTCAATTCCCCCGGACCGCCAGATTATACATACAATCCCACAGAAATACTCACTCGATGACCAGGATCAGATAGATAACCCGATTGATATGATTGGGACAAAGCTTGGGGTTGAAGTTCATGTTATAACTTCTGCAATCTCTGCTACGCAAAACCTTGTACAGAGTATTGAAAAAGCGGGATATAAGGTTGACCAGTTAGTATTAGAACCGTTAGCCGGTGCAATGGCTGTTTTGAATGAAGATGAAAAGAATCTTGGTGTTGCCCTGGTTGATATCGGCGGCGGAACAACAGATATTGTAATCTTTATAAACGGAAGTATTTGGCATTCTGCTGTTATAGGGATAGGCGGCTTAAACATTTCTAATGATATTGCTGTTGGCTTACGAACACCATT
>DAOVMD010000171.1 GCA_030630935.1 Candidatus Mcinerneyibacteriota bacterium
ATTGAAAAGAAGGATGATATAAAAGGAGAGCAGTCATAGTTAAATGGATTTTTTCAAGAAATTATTTAATAAGATAAGAACAAAATTAGGTTTTGTATCATCAATATTATTAATCTTAGCATCGAAAGAAAGTGTTCTAATAAACCTTTTTTTTACTGGGCTCTTCTTAATATTAATTGGTGAATTGATTCGAATCTGGTCAGCGGGACATTTAAGAAAAACAAAAATTGTTGTTTGCTCAGGACCTTATAAATTTACACGGAATCCCTTATATATCGGGAGCTTCTTTATCTTAACGGGATTTCTAATTATTATTCAAAGCTGGATAGCTGCTATTATTATACTTCCATTATTTTTAATTGTATACCCATTGACAATTAAGAAGGAAGAGAAACATCTGTTAAATAAATTCGGGGATGAATTTCAGGAATATATGAATAATGTACCACGGTTCTTTCCCAGGTTCAAGGCAGGTGATTGTTCAAGTGATGAAAAATTTGATTTTCAACTTATGATAAAAAACCGAGAATATCAATCAGTCCTCGCCAGCATTGCTCTTTCAATTATATTCTGGTTCGGGTTCGGATATCAATTACGAGTTTTAATCATTGATTTATTCAATAAACTATTTTAATTTTAGCATTTAGAGATATCAATAATATGTCTCTACGAAAAATAAATATATGAAAAAAGTATTAATTGTTGCAGGCGAAGCATCGGGAGATATTCATGGTGCTAACCTTGTGAAGGCAGTAAAAAAACTCAACTCTGATATTAAGTTCTTCGGAATGGGTGGTAATCAGATGAAGGCTGCAGGAGTAGATATCCTATATCACATTAAAGAATTTGGTGTGGTCGGATTATTTGAAGTATTAAAAAAGGTACCAGCCCTGAAAAAAATACAAAAACATTTCATTTCGATTGTTGAGAATGAACATCCTGACCTGGTCATTTTAATTGACTATCCGGGTTTTAATATTCGCCTTGCAGAAAAGCTCAAGGGCAAAAACACAAAGATTCTCTATTATATTTTACCTCAAGTTTGGGCATGGGGAAAAGGCAGGATTGAGAAGATGGCATATCTTACTGACGCGATGGCATCTATCATTCCTTTCGAGCCTGAAATATTTAATAAATTCGGAGGGAACTGTACATATATTGGTCACCCTTTAATTCATCGAATTGAATCATATACATTTAATCACGATTTAATTAAGAGATTAAGAAATAGGGAAGGAAAAAACATCCTGATCTTACCCGGAAGCAGGATGAATGAGATTGAAAAGATTTTTCCTGTAATGGTTCAGACTGCCGAAATTATTAATTCAAAAATGCAGGATGAGAAAGTTACATTTTATATCTCAGTTGCCGAGACAATTGATAAAGCGGAGATATCAAAGAGATTAAAAGGAGTAAATTTCAGGTTTAAGCTTTTCACGGAAAATTTATATGAGCATTTGAAATCTGCAGATTTTGCAGTTGTAACATCCGGAACTGCCACACTTGAGACAGCTTTATTTAATCTTCCTATGGTTCTATTATATAAAACATCTGGCCTGACATATTCCTTAGCAAAGTTACTTGTAAAAGTTGATAATATTGGGTTAGTGAATATTATATCGGGTAAAAAGATTGTTAATGAATATATTCAGAGTTTAGATCCTTCTGTAATTGCAGATGAGATTATACAGTTAATTCAAGCTCCAGAGAAACTTGAAGCAATAAAGAGAGAGTTATTAAAAGTTCAAAATAAACTTGGTAAAAAGAATGCTTCGGAGAATGGTGCAAAGATGCTGATCAGCATGCTGGGTTGAAATATGGAATTCAAACTAATCTTTCACAAAAAAAGTACTTGTAAGGTCTTCAATGAGAAAGGAGATCTAATAAAAAACTTTGGAAAGTTAACTCTTCCCGAAGAGATTGATAGACTAAAGGAATTGGAATTTTCTGATGAAGACGTATTAATATTCATTTCAAAATCCCTTGGTTTAAGCAACAACCTATATCTTAGCTATAATATTCTTCCTTTCTATCAGATCTTTCAATTTTTCTATCCCTTAATCAAATCAAAAGTTCTGGATGATATCTATACTTCATTATTTAAAGATAAGCAGGCTTTAAAAAGTAAGACTGAAGGAATTCGAATCTCATTGATATTTCAAAAGTTAATTAATAAAATCTCAAAAATCGATAATCGAGTAAAAGATATTATTATTAATCTAACTGATGGAACTCCAATTTATGATATTACAAAGATTGTATCATCGGAATTCAGCTCAAACTTCAAGCTTGAAGATTTAAGTTTAGAAGATTCGATAAATGAGTATCTGAAGGACCGGACAAAGAGAACAGATAAAGAAATTATTGATGCTAAGATAGAAATTGGACAAGTCGATGATTTTTTTAAAAGATTAAATAAACGAGTTTCCTGGGGAGATTATGAGGATCGACCCGGTCAGATTGAAATGTCAAAGAAGATTTCTGACTTGCTGGGTAATGAACAATTCTTAGTTGTAGAAGCAGGGACAGGTGTTGGGAAGTCCCTTGCATACCTGGTCCCCGGTATTCTTTATAATGAGCTAACTAATAAACAGCTTATTATCTCAACAAAAACAAAGACTCTTCAGGAACAACTTTATAATAAAGATATACCTCATCTTCTTCAGTTAAGCGGAAAGAAAATTACTTATACAATTGCCAAGGGCCGCAGCAATTATTTATGCTTAAGAAAATTATTCCAGATGCTAAGGAATGTTAGGCGGTCAATTCCATTAGAGAGATATTATGATATTGCAAGAACTTTAATCTGGGTATTTGATACAAAGTTTGGGGACGTGAACGAGATCTTTGAGAAGAAATCATCAAACTGGATAAAAAATAAACTTAAATCCTTCAGTATAGATTGTTTAGGAAAGAGATGTAAATTCTCAAGAAGTTGTTTTATTGAAAAGGCAAAAAGAAGTATTCGCAGTACTGATATTGTAATTGTTAATCATGCTTTATTTTTTGCCGGGATTAATATTGATAAATTTTTCCCTGATCTTCACTCAGTAGTTTTTGATGAGGCTCATAGCCTTGAAGAGATTGCAACAGATGCATTTGGGATGGAAATAGCACTTAGTAAATTATTACGAGTATTTCATTTCCTCTTTCATTTTGAGAAGGGTTATCAATGGGGTTCATTAGCGGATGTAAAAGTTGAATTTAAAAAATTGAAGTTCGAAGATTCTTTAAGTAAAGTTGATGAATTTATAAAAGACCTTGAGTTCAGAAAGACAAATCTCCAAATGATATTTGATGAGATTACAAAGTTATATTCTAAATTAAATAAAGGTAATTCCGCCAAATTCAGATTTAGAATCACAGAATTAAATTATTTTGATGTTATTAAAACAAGGTTAGAAGAGATTAAAACAGAACTATCACCTTTAATCTCCGGTCTGAGTGAAATTCAAAAACTTATACTGAAAACAAAGATAGGCGATTTAACTAAATATTCTGATGACCTTGAATTAAAGAAGTTAAGAATAATTGAAGACACTGCTATTATTGATTCTATCCTTGATGGAAGATTAAAAGATTTTGTTTATATTTTGGAAGTTGATGCTTACGATAAGGAGCACGCGAAATTAACAATTTATCCGATTGATGTGGGAGACCTGATGAATGACCTGGTTTATCCGAAGATTGGAAATGCAATTTTCACTTCTGCAACTCTGTCAGTTGGAAATAATTTCAGGTTTTTTGAGAAAAGAATTGGTTTGGATCAAATCAAGGATAAAGTTGAGAATTTAGTCGTTCCTTCTCCATTTGACTATAAAAAGAATTCAAGGGTAATCGTACCTGTAAATTTCCCGGACCCGCGCCATGATTCATTCAATCAAAGAGTCACAGATATTCTAGATCGATTTATTGACTATAAAGAAGGTAGGATGATGGTCTTGTTTACATCATATTATATGCTAAATCAAGTCTATGAAATGTTAGGGTCACCACCTAATATTCTTGCCCAGGGAATCTCAGGTTCAAGGGAATCAATACTAAGACGATTTAAAGAGGCTCCGGAAGCTAAATGTATTTTTGGAACTAGCAGTTTCTGGGAAGGAATTGATCTTCCTGGTAACATCTTAACATCATTGATTATTGTAAAGATTCCTTTTCCTGTACCTACAGATCCGTTAATTGAAGCGAAAAGTGAAGCCCTTGAAAAACAAGGTCTTAACCCGTTTATGGAACTATCGTTGCCAATTGCTGGAATCAAATTAAAACAGGGATTTGGCAGATTAATTCGACGAAAAACAGATAAAGGTATAATTGCAATACTTGATACCAGGTTAAGAACAAAAAGATATGGTTCAATTCTCTTGAGTACATTACCATCAAGGAATTTTTTATTTTTAAAACAAGACCTAACCCGAAAAGATGTTGAGATATAGAGAAAAATGTTAACCAAATCAGAAATTATAAAGCACTTTGAAGATAAAGATATTGATGAAATCGGCACGAGATATTTGCTGGATCATATAAAAAGATTTAAATTTCTCATCAAGGTGTTGAATGATATTATTTCAGAAAAGAACAATCAATTGAAGAAAGTCTTGATAATAAGTCCTTCTTTTGAACTCGAGTTGATTCATAAGGAATTCCCTGATTTAATTTTACATTCAATCGGAATTAGAGGGATACACCTGACAGGGGAACATATTAATTATAATTTAAATGAGGCAGATATATCAACCCTGCCGCCCGAAGTAAGAAATTTTGATATGGTGATTATGTGTGAAGTAATTGAACATCTAGCTCTATCGGGGAAAAAAGTATTTGAATTTATATCTCATTTAATTAAGAAGAATGGATATTTGATAATACAAACACCTAATGCTAAATCGCTTCGGTACAAAGTAAAAAAGAATATTAAACACGAAAGACATAAATGTGTTTATGCTATCGAAGATATAAAAAACTCTGCAGCTGCAACAGGATTTAAATTAAGCAAATATTATTTTAGAAATTATTATACTTATCCTACAATTAGATGTAATCTTTATAATCTGGGAAGTATTTTCCTTAGCCCTTCACTGAAAGAGGGGATGACAGGAATTTTAATTATGGATAAGGTAAAATAATCTTGAAGAATATTTGTTTATATTAATATATTGAAATGGAGGTACTTATGAAAAGTTTCAAATTCTTATCTTTTTTTATTTTATTAACTGTAGTATTAAATCTATCTATACTTATTCCAGATGCAGCTGAACATGAGAATTGGTCTCCTAAACTTGTTGGTGGTTTTGGGTATCTCTCAGTAGGAATACAGAACCTGGATTTGAATAAATTAAACTACAGACTACAAAGAAATGGTTATCAATCATTCTCTTCAGAACCAATGGTATTCGGGGGTGGCGGTTATGGTGTAATTAATAAATTTATCATCGGCGGTGAAGGTTTTGGAATTATTGAGGAAGAAGTAATCTCTCCGAATGGTTTATATAAACAAAAATTCTCTGCTGGGTATGGATTATTTAAAATAGGTTATATATTTTATTCTAATGCACAAAGAAATTTCTACGGATTATTCGGGATTGGCGGGGGAGGGCTTCAATTAAAGATTATCCAAAATACAATTCCAAATTTCCAGGGAATTCTTGAAAATCCTATGAGATCATCATTCCTGAGTAATTCATTTTTTATGTTTAATGTCGGGTTAGGATATACACAATTCTTTAAATTCAATAAAGAAAAAGGTCAAGCTGCAGGGTTTCTAATGGGTTTGGAAATTGGGTATAACTTTTCAATTCCTGAAGATACCTGGTTAATTGATGTGAAGGAGATTGGAGACGGTCCTAAGGTAGGAATAACAGGTTTATACTTCCGTATAAATTATGGTGGTGGTATTTTAATAAAGAAATAAGTGAATATCTATATTGATAATTTTAAAGAAAATAAATCTTGACAATTATTTTCTTTTATGATATAATTCATATCTAATTGGGGCGGTTAGTTCAGCTGGTTAGAACGCATGCCTTACAAGCATGAGGTCACTGGTTCGAATCCAGTATCGCCCACCATTATGCGTTCATTAATATTTCCGGGGTCGTAGTTCAATTGGTTAGAGCATCCCGATGTCTATCGGGAAAGTTCTAAGTTCGAGTCTCGTCGACCTCAACATTATGTGTTCATTAATATTTCCGGGGTCGTAGTTCAATTGGTTAGAGCACCTGCCTGTCACGCAGGAAGTTGCGAGTTCGAGTCTCGTCGACCCCGCCATTGTTTTTATATAAGCCAGCTTAGCTGGCTTTTTTTATTATGAAATATTTTGTTTACATATTAAAAAGTTTGAAAAGCGGTAGATATTATATTGGTTCTACTTCAGATTTAGAAGATAGAATTAAAAGACACCAGGAAAATCGTTCAAAATCTACTAAGGGTCGTGGTCCTTGGGAATTAGTTTATACAGAGGAATATGATACTCGTTCAGAAGGGGTGAGAAGAGAACATCAACTTAAGAAGTATAAATCACATACTTTTTTGGAAATAATTATTAAACACCGATTCTTGCAAGGCGAAATAGCGACATAGTCTTTCATTAAAATACCCCAATATCTATTTTTAACCTAATTACTGTAAATCCTGTAATATAGGGAATATAGCACTTACACTCCATTCGTTACCTAACGATAAA
>DAOVMD010000139.1 GCA_030630935.1 Candidatus Mcinerneyibacteriota bacterium
GAAGATAATCCCTTTCTCTCTCGCTTCCAGGTATTTCAGTTCAAGTTTACCGTATGTCATAACATCACGATACAGAATATAAATTTCGATATCGGGATTCTTCTCTTTAATTTTCAATGCATTCTTAATTGCAGATGAACAGCAGATTCTTGAACAGTATGGATTGGATTCATCCCGGGAATTTACACATTGAATCATTGCAATTGACTTTTTCCCATTCAGAAAATCCTTCTTCTTAATCAGGGTGCTCAGGTCAAGTTGACTGATCACCGATTTATTTGCACCATACCCATAACTGCTATCGGTATTCTCTTCACCCCCAACTGCAATCACCAGCATAGAATAGTCTTCCGATTGAATAGTTTCGGGTGTTTTAATATTAACCTGATAACTGCCGAAGTGACCATCGATTGAAGTTACCTTTGAACTTGTATAGATCGTTAAGAGTTCATTATCTTTTATCTTCTCAACTATCTTTTTAAAGTATGCATAAATATCTTTATTATCAACTGTTGTTTTTACGTGCTTAATATTTCCACCGAGTTGATCGGCCTTCTCAATTAAATCAACCTTAATACCCGCGCCAATTAATTCTTCCGTGATCACAACACCTGTTAACCCGCCGCCCATAACCATAACTTTAAAGTTTTTAAAGACGTCGTAGTTAACCTTGAACGCTGATTCATTCCTGATCTTTTCCAGCTTAATCTTCAGGATTTGCTTTATCATCTGTTTGGAAGAGAATGCAGAATACTTAAGGATCTCAACATGCAGATTATAATATTTTATCTTCTCAAATATCTTTTTCTTCAGGAGTTCCTTATCAAGAGTAAGGTCTTCAACCAGGAGCAGAATTCTATTTAGATTATTCTCTTTAATAATTGAAATGAATTCATTCACATGCTCATCCAAATAAAAATAATTCATCACCTTAAAATATTCAACTGATTTCCGGGACTTTAAATATTCAAACATTTCATTATCCAGTTGACCTAACCCGTTACTGGCAAAGACTCCAAGCTTCTCATCAATGACATGAATGAAGTCCTGTTTCTCATCTTCGTGAGCTGTTCTCTTTAGAATTTCATTTACTACTGCTGTTGCCTGAGTAACCGTATCAGGAATATCGACCGGGGAGATAATTGACCCAACCGCAAAGATCCCGTCTTCAGTTGTTTTTGTAATATCAAAGTCTTCCGTTTTAATGAAGCCTGTTTCATCAGTTAAATGTTTAAATGGTTCCGGAACTTTTATCTGCTGACCGGTTGATAAAACCGCAACATCAAATTCTTCCCGGGCAATCTTCCCTTCTTCATTTTCAAATTTCAGAAGCAGTTTATTATCTTTAACCTCTTCAATGTTTGCAATCCTGGTATTGATATACTTCACATTACATTCAGTCTTTGCTTTTTCCTGGTATCGATAATATCCTTTCCCGTAAGTTCTCAAATCCATATAGAAGATTGAAATCTCAGCATTTGGAATAAGTTCCTTCAAGAGCATGGACTCCTTAATTGAATACATACAGCATGCGGATGAACAGTACGGGTTCTCAGTTGTACGTGAGCCGATACACTGCAGGAAAGCGATTCGGGGTGACTTCCCAAACTTTGTTTTTAAATTACCCTGGTATGGCCCCATTGGGCTTAGCATCCTCTCAAACTGCATACTTGTAAATACGTTTTTAAATCTTCCGAACCCGAACTCAGTATCCCCGGTCGGTTCGTACAACTCAAAACCTGTTGTAATTACTATATTAGAGAATTCCTTTTCAAACTCGGTTTCCTTTTTCTCTAAATCAATTGCATTCGTTGGGCAAACATCTACACACTTCCCGCACTTTGTACAGTTACCTTCATCTATCACATAACTATTGGGTAATGCATAAGGATACTGAAGATAAATTGCTTTGCGCTTTGTTAAGTTCTCTTCAAATTCATTCTTCCCTTTCTCAGGGCAGACATCCGTGCACTTATCACACGCAATACATTTATTAATATCGACATATAAAGGTTTTGATTTAAACTTAACATTAAATCCCGTTTCTGTTTTCTCATACTTAATAATCTCAACTGCCGGTTTTAATGTAATATATTTATTTGACAGGTCGCGCTTGAGACAGTACTCGGTATTATTATCTTCATTGGTAAGCGGGATCATCTGGCACATGCTACAATTATTCGTAGGGAATTGCTTATCCAGTTGAGATAGTTTGCCCACAATAAAAGGTGACTTATCAATAATTGTAGTATTTATCTTTTGAGTTGCGAGTTCGAGTGCAGTTTTAATACCAGCAGTGCCCCCGCCGATAATTAAGATATTTTCCTTTGACATTATTAAACCTCGTTCGGTAGTTTTTCAATTTGGGAGAAGTTAAAAACCGGGCCGTCCTTACAGATATAATGTTCTCCAAGATTACATCTTCCGCATTTACCAATCCCGCATTTCATTCTCCGTTCAAGTGACGTAATAATTTTATCCTTCGGGAAACCTAATTTTAATAAGACCGGAAGAGTGAACTTGATCATGATCGGCGGACCGCAAACGATTGCATAGCAATTTTCCGGAGACGGTGCGACTTGTTCAGTTACAGTCGGGACAAAACCTACTAATTTTTCCCAGCCTTCAACTGCCTGATCAATTGTGAAGTATGTTTCAATATCGTCTCTCTTTTCCCAATTATCAAGTAAGTCCTTATATAACAACAGTCCAGGGTTCCTTGCGCCATAGATAACTTTGATATCCTTATAATCAGCCCTGTATTTTTCGTGAAGCATATACTCAATTAGCGATCGTAAAGTTGTGAATGCAAACCCACCGCCGATTACCACGACGTTATGTCCTTTCATATCATCGACAGGGTAATAGTTCCCGAGCGGACCTCGCATCCCGACAATATCTCCTACTCTCAGCTCATGAATTGCTTTTGTCACAACTCCTGCCCGGTTGATTGAGAACTCAATTGAATCCTTCACGTGCGGTGATGAAGCAATCCCAAACGGTGCTTCGCCTTTTCCAAGGATTGAGAATTCACAAAATTGACCTGGTTGAAATTCGAATTTCTCATCGATAAATTTTAACTTAAGAGTCTTGATCATCCTATCTGAAGTCTCAAAATAATTCTTTTCAACCTCCATCTCAATCGGAATATAAACGTTTTTCATTTTCACCTCAAATAATAATTAAATAAAAGTTTTAATAATTTTTCTAATATCAATATTCGTCGGGCAATTTGAAATACAACGCCCGCAGCCTACACAACCGTAACTATCATTATGTTTCAGTTGATAATAAAATTTATGCAGAACTCTGTTCCGGTATCGTTCCCGATTAGTTGGTCTGGGATTATGACCGGTAGTCTCTTTTGAATAGATTGAAAACATACATGAATCCCAATTCCGGACGCGTCTACCTTTCCAGAACTTACCTTCTTCTTCAATATCAAAACAGTAACAAGTAGGGCAGTAAAAAGTACAGATCCCGCAGTTTACACAGCCCTGGAAGATTGTTTCCCATTTATCACCGTCAAGCTGACCTGAGAAAATTTCAACCAGATCTTTATCTTCAATTAAATCCGGGATATTATCATGGTTGGTCTCGTACTTTTTAACTTTTTCGTCGAAGTCAGATGCAGCTTTACATTTCAATTTTTTAATAAGTTCAGTTCCCTTTTCGGTATTTGCCTTGATATAAAACTCTTTCGACTCATCATCAAAAAGGTAGCTTAAGTCACCTGACTCAACCCCTAACGGGTTAATCTTAAATGTTTTACAGAAGCAAGTACTATTATTTTTTATACACGCACCAACAATAAAAATCGTATTATCCCGAGCATCTTTATAAAGACTATCAACCGGGTCCTTCTCAATGAAATTATAATCCAGAACTTTAAAGTTATTGATATCACAATTACGTATTCCGACAATAACTTGTTTCTTCGGTTTAATTTTTTCTGCGACTATTTTATTGTTTTCAAATTTAAAAAGTTCTTGTGACTGCGGAAAGATAAAACGTTTAAATGACCTTTCCGTATTGACATAATCAAACGTTATCTTATTAAAATCTGTTACGGGACTCAAGTCAATTCCTTCGTCAGCAATTTTCTGGGGAGCAATAACCTCATAACTATCCGATAAATCTTTCAGGAACTTAATAAAATCAGATTTAGTTGCTTTCTTCATCAGGTTATACCTATTATTTAATAAATTTATTATAATCGTTAATTTCAAATGTAGATAAAGCCGGCGGTTTATTTTCGTCCAGGCCACATTCGTATTTATATAATTCTCTTACATCCTTATTTAACTTTTTTGTCAAGAGCAGAATATTAATATCCATTGGGCAAGCCGCCTGGCAGCTGCCGCAATCGACACATCTCCCGACCATGTGATATGCTCTTACAATATGATAAAAAAAGATATCATCAATATTTTGCCCTTTCTCGAGCCATTTGGGCTGGTTGGAATCAACAAAGCATTCCTGGCAATAACATGATGGGCAGGAGTTTCGGCATGCATAGCATCTTATACATTTTGAAAGTTCTTCAACCATTAATTTTCTTCTTTCTTCAACCGATTTCTTTTCAAATTCAATTGCCTCGGTATAGTTCTCACCTCTATACCCTTTAATTTCGGAGCCAATGAGTTCATCATAGATTACGGGTGTTGGATATTTACAAGTCTTACATGAATCAAAGAGATAGTCGTCTTTATTATATTCCTTCTCTGATGAACTGCCCTTTACTTTGATTTTATCTGCATTGAACTCAAGCCCGGTAATCTCTTCGCCGAAATCCTTTTCTAACTTCTTAATATTAATCATACCGGAGCACGGGATTCCAATAATATAAACCTGGTCCCGTTTTACTTTCTCTTCCTGCATTAATAAAATGATTGATCGGGAATCACAGCCTTTCGCAACGATTCCAATCTTCTTACCCAGGAGATTAGGTAGGTAATTTGCGAGGTTGTTCCAGTTCAGGGGATTCCAGGTAAGAGTTTCTAGGTCATCCTTGCTGAAAATTACATTGGGAGCATTTTTTGTTGGAATTGTACCGGTTTGAAAAATTACTGCTGCCTCAATTTTCTTTTCATCAAAGAGCTGTTTAAATTTTTCTTTAATTTTAGATTCCATTAATAACCTCACTAAGTATTTTGAAATAATTTCATTTTATTCGGTCCTAATTTCTTCACTGCCTCAGTCACTTCAGTCACGACAGCTGCAAACTTTCCACCTTCCGAAGCTGAGACCCATGAAAAATGTACCCGTCCTTCTTCAATTCCCATGTATTCCAAAAGGTTCTTTATCATATTAAATTTTCTTCTTGCATAATAGTTTCCGTCTTGATAATGACAATCCCCCGGATGACAACCCGAGACCAGTACCCCGTCAATTCCATCTTTCAAGGCCTTGATAATATATAACGGATTAATTCTCCCTGAACATGGTACCCTGATAACCCTTATATTTGGCGGGTATTGAATTCTAGAAGTCCCTGCTAAATCAGCACCGGCATAAGAACACCAGTTACATAAGAACGCAAGAATTTTAGGTTCATAATTTTCTTCAGACATTATTTTCTCCTTTAATATTAAATATCATAAACCAAAGCGTCGATCGCTTTAATAATTTCGTCATTTGTGAATCCTTTCAGATCGATTGAGTTGGAACGGCAGGATGCCGCACAAAGTCCACAGCCTTTACAAAGTGCCGGGTTAACTTCAGCAACTTGTTTCATTCCACCGAACAACCTTTTTTCAACCAGGTCAATTGCTTTATAAGGACAAATATTTATACAAAGTTTACACCCATCGCATTTCATCTCATCAACCTCTGCAACCACACCCGATGTAACAATATATGGTCTTGTCAAAACAGTCAATGCCCTTGCAGCTGCGCCATAAGCTTGGGAAATTGATTCATCAATCATCTTAGGTGAGTGAGCTAAACCAGCCAGGAAAATTCCGTCAGTTGCAAAGTCAACCGGTCTCAATTTCATATGAGCTTCAAGGAAGAAACCCTCTGCATTAAGTGGTACCTTCAACATTCTTGCAAGGTCTTCATTATCTTCTTTTCTTGCAACAATACCGGCACTTAGGATGATCTTATCAAAATCAAGTTCGAGTGTCCGCAGAAGAACCCTGTCATAGACTCGTAACTTTAATTTCCCGTCAACTTCAAAAACTTCCGGGGGGTTATCATCATCATAATTAATGAAGATTACACCTTTCTCTCTCGCTTCTTCATAGAGTTTTTCTTTAAATCCATATGTTCTGAGGTCTCTGTAGAATACAAATATCTCAGAGTCCGGGTTCAAGTTTTTTAAGTGAATTGCATTCTTAACTGCTTCGGTACAGCAGATTCGGCTGCAATATGGTTGGTCATCGTTCCTTGACCCGACACATTGAATCATTGCAACATTATTGAAACCAGAGAGATAACCGGAACTTTCATGCATTAACTTTTCAAAGTCGCGTTGTGTAATCACATTGGGATTGGTGCCATAGAGAAATTCAGTTGGAGTGTACATATCAGCACCGGTTGCAACAATGATAACACCATGGTCAATTTCAACTAACTCTTCGTTCTCGTCCAATAACCGAGTCTTGAAATTACCTAAGAAACCATCAATCATTTCTATTGTGGAACCTTTAAATACTTTGATTCTTTTATTATTATTTAATTCTTCTAATAGTTCATTCAAGTACTTCTGAACATCATTACCTTCTGCAGATTCAAAAATAAATCTTGCCTGACCGCCAAGTTCTTTTTCCTTTTCAATTAAATACACATCAAATCCAGCTTCTGCAATCTTTAATGCTGCTTTGATTCCTGAGATCCCACCGCCGATTACCATACCTACTTTTACAATATCTATCTTCTGTGTATGTAATGGTTCAAGAAGAGAAGCTTTGAAGACTGCCATTCTCACTAATTCCTTCGCCTTATCAGTTGCTTCCACTGGCAGCTGCATATGTACCCATGAATTCTGGTCACGGATATTGGCCATCTCAAATAAATACGGATTCAGGCCGGCTTCTTTAATCGTGGACTGGAACAGGGGTTCGTGAGTTCGTGGGGTACAGGATGCAACAACAACCCTATTTAATTTATGCTCATCAATTAATTCCTTCATCTTGACCTGGGTATCAGCAGAACAGGTATAAAGGTTACAGGTTGAAAATTCAACATACGGAAGTTTCAGGGCATACTCCGAGACCGCTTCAACATCAACATAACCGCCAATGTTTACTCCGCAATGGCAAACAAAAACTCCTACCCGGGGCGGGTCACCTATGACCGGGATCTCCGGGAAAATTCCTTCTTCTTCAATCTCTGTAAAGCGTGATTCACTTAAGTATGCATCAACTTCTGCTGCGGCTCCACTCGCCTGAGCGACTGTCTCAGGAATATCTTTCGGGCCC
>DAOVMD010000296.1 GCA_030630935.1 Candidatus Mcinerneyibacteriota bacterium
GTCATCCCGACTCGTCGGGACAATGACAATCAAATGTCGTTTTATTTTGCATATTCTTTCATAATACTTTTCACACTTCAAAATCTAAGTGTATTAATTATTTTATAAGCTTCAGTTTTCCTTGAGAATTTCACAACGTCAGTCTCGTTTTCAGGAAGCCCTTCAATTACCATTCCTAACGCACCGTTTGGACCTTCAGGATTCAATATCATCAATACCCATAGGAAATATTTACCTGGTTTTAATCCCGGAAAATCCGGATCATTAGATGTTACATTCAGTTTGAATATTAATGAATACGCTTCATATTTTTTCAATTTTATGAACTCGTCCTCATAAAGTTTATCTTCAACACCTTTGAATAATTTGATTGATTGAATAAATTGCTCTGCGAGCGGCTGCATAAGGTTTTTACACTTCGGATTACCACCCTGTAAATACCCGATAGAAATACTTTTTTCTACCTTTGAATTCTCATCTTTTTTCTGTAGTTCAAGATAATTATCCACTGAAAGATCAGGAGAACCCAATATGATCTTGTTCCAATCATCAGGAGCAGTGATCTTAAATGAGACCGGGTACTTATTAAATTGTTTACAGAGCTCTGTCGTAACTTCGATATCAGTACCTGCCCCACAACCGAACCCGATTATTAAAATTGCGAATAATGAAACTACAGCAATAATTCTTCGTTTTGAGTTTAATTTCATTATGAATTCCTTTCAACCAGGATATGCATTCTGATACTTTTCATCTCCCCGCTTTCCTTATCACCACCGCGCCATCTAAACGAAAAAATTGTAATGGTATATTTATATGCGCCTACAGTTTTTATATATTTCTGACCTTTATACGGAATGTGCCCCATAAAAAAGTTTAATTTCATTATTTTTACATCCGACCCTGAATCTCGTTCTACTTCGGCATGCAGCTCTGTTATCTCCGGGTTTAATTTCCAGACTGATTCAATCTTAAGAGTAGTATCCTCATCAATTTCCCGTTCAAATTTCTGTCGTGCATCATTCATGAAAAAGACCTCATCTACTATCACATTACTAACCGGAATGATTGGTGGTGACGGATAATCAGAATACTCCGGCTCTGTGTACTCAGGGTACTCAGGTATTGCAGGATACTCAACATGGCTTGATAACCCTTTTGTAAAGTTAAAATAATAATTAAGACGTTCAGGTGTAACATTGAAATCCTTAATGAATTTTGTTCCCCCGATTGTTATACCTAATCTATGTTCACCTACCGGGACATTTGTAATCGTTACCGGGGTATAACCAAAGTCAATATTATCAATATAAATATTACCCTGGGGTGATGCTTCGACTTCAACCGTTCCCCCTGAAGATTCTTCGTCCCCGGGAATAAAAAACATTTCCGTGGCAGTGCTATAGGTATTCTCCGGATATTCTGAGAGTGTAGTTGATAACGCATAGAAAAACTGTTCATAAGTATCAACATCTTCAGGAACAGAGTAATATCTGTTAAATTCATCACTTGACCTGAATTTCTTTTGATAAACTGCTTTATTATCCTTAAATAGTTTTGGTCTCCGTCTTGTAGCAACCAGGTATAAAACCTGCATACCTGACCCCCCAACTTCAAATCTTCTCCCGCCGCGCGGTCTCAGCTCAGTAAGTTTCCCGCCCGGAATAAAATTATCCTGATAATAATAAGTTGGAAAAATTATTCCAATATTATCCTGAAGATCAATACTGAATAGAGTGATATAACAATCCGCTTCAGACTTAACGGATATCTTTATGGAATCACCGTCCTGATAAAAACCACCGGGTCCCCTGTCGATAAATAAGTTCACGAGAAACTTATCGTTAACAGGTGAAATTATTACATATTTTGGAGTTGATTTATATTTCCCCGGCTGATTATAAGTTTTTGTCTTTGAAAAATCTTTAACATTCTCCGCAAAAATTGAAACAGAGAATAACAACACAATTAAAAAGAAAACAATCGACTTTCTCATTTTACTTCCTCCTATTTTTGAAGAGTCCAGCCCTTCAGGCCATTAGACTCAAGTTTTCTTTCGATCTTTAAATCAGAAATTAATAGCACCATTTCATTTGTAAATTTTATATCTGCATTCAAGAGATGTCCCCCGAACGTTGAAGTATCTTCTTTCCCGAGAACCGCATGCAGATGAATCACATTTCCGTCTTCTTGTTTTATCAGGTTCCCCTGTAAGCTTAAGAGTTCGTAACATCCGTCAAATTTCTTCCCTTCATATTTCTTCCCGTTAAAATATCCAAGCTCAACATTCTCAAGCATCCCGACAGAACTGACAAGGATTGCAGTCTGAAGTTTGTACTCAGCTATTATCTTATTTAAGTTTTCAAAAATATTCTCACCTGACATCATTCGAATAAAAATGAATTCATTTGACTTTTTCGACTTCATATAATTCTCCTATTTGATTAATTGATTCTGTTAAATATTTATTAATATAATATCCTGTTTCTACGAAGAATACTATATTTACATGAGCTCCAATCCCCTTCTACATTTGCATCTCTTGATGTAGTTTACAAATAAAAGCAAGAAAAAAAGATATTTTACCGCCCCGAAAAAACGGGGTAAACTCCGGACATCCCGAAGCAAAAAGTTCGGGATAAACTTCGGACACGGAGAGAAAAAAGCAAGATACTTAAGTTCAGGTTTTTAACAGAGATTGGAATCAAAGATTCCATCAACATGATTAATAGGATTATTAAAATGAAGAGAAAAAACTAATTAGAGTTTCTTTAGCATAAAATAAAATCCAAATATATTATATGGTTATAATCAAATTAAACATTCATCTTTTCTATTCATTTTTTGATCCCCTAATCATGTAATCTCTGTTAAATACGTCATCTTTTTTTGTTTTTCAGTGTGATCAGTGTGTTCAGTGGTTAAAAGTTTTCCTGCTTTCTACAATCTATAAAACGACTGTTCCCGCTCTACTCTCAGTTATCTGTTATCTGCTCAGTAGTAAAACATTTCTTTATAGCATCGTAGATAAATTAGTATGTCAAAGAACGGATTTATATTAAATCATTTTATAAATGAACTGACGAAGCTCCATAAGTAAAAAAAGAGTTTCTTTACATCAATTTTCATTGTAGTTTTATTTTTCACACTACCAACTTTTTTATCCGATTCAATTCTTTAAAATCCTTCTTAGAAGGAATCACTTTATTTTTTACCGCTTTGAACGCGGCTTCAATATCTTTCAAACCATTCCCGGTATTATACGCAAGAACTGAATCGTTCGTTTTCAATTTACGCTCATTCTTAAATTTTATTACACCGGCTAATGCCGCTGCCCCGGCTGGTTCACCAAAGACCCCACCCAAGCGGGCCATTAACTCCTGAGCCGCTAAAATCTCTTTATCTGAAACTATGACCGCATCACCGTGCGTATCTCTAATTGCACGAATGGCTTTCTTCCCATCCCTCGGGAAATCAACTGAAATACTATCTGCTAAAGTTTTTGCACTAACCGGTTTTATATCACAATGATTTTTCCAAGCCCGATAAATTGCAGCAGAACCTCTTGCCTGAACTGCAATTATTTTTGGGATTCTTTTTATAAAACCAACATCATAAAAATCTTTAAAACCCTTGTGAATCCCGCCTATGATACACCCGTCACCTACGGGGATAAAAACATAGTCAGGCGGGTTCCAATTAAATTGTTCGCAGATCTCAAGTGCTCCGGTCTTCTTCCCTTCTGATAAATAAGGATTAATTCCGGTATTCCGGCTATACCACCCGAAACGCTTTGTCGCTTCCCAGGAAAGATCAAATGCATTATCATAAGTACCTTTGACCGTAATAACTTTTGCTCCGAATATCAGGAGTTGGGCAATCTTCGCTTTTGGTGCTGATGCCGGGAGGAAGATTACATTTTTAATTCCTAATGCAGACGATAGACAGGATAAAGAAGATGCGGCATTCCCGGTTGATGCAGCCGTTATTAATTTCTCACCAAGCTCCAGTGCTCTAAGAATTCCAATTGCAGAAGCTCTATCTTTAAATGAAGCTGATGGGTTTCTTCCATCATCTTTTATAAATAACTTTTTTAAGCCCAACGCCTGCCTTAATCTTTTAACTTCAAAAACCGGAGTCCAGCCAACATTCGCCGGGATTTTAAATTTAGAATTTAGATCAAGGGGTAAGAACGGGGCATAGCGAAAGATTGTATAATCCCGTGAGTTTTCAATGTCACACTTTTTAATCTCTTTTTTTAATCGCTTAATATCATAAATGATATCAAGGTTATTATTGCAATCAGGGCAAGTATAAACCATTTTCTTCCTGATTGGAATCTCCTTACCGCATTCTATACATTTATAGTGAAGAAGAAAATTTGACATATTATTATCCTTATAAATTTTTAGATACTGTTAAAATAACTAATGTATCCTTTACCAAATGTAATTATACAATAAAATTGTAAGAATATCAAGATTGTTTTTTTTGTTACGTCTCTTCTTTTATAATTCATCGGGAAATTACAAAGAAAAAGTCAAACAAATAAAAAATTAACTACCCCGAACTACGTAGAGATTCGGGGTAAACTTCACACGCTGAGCAC
>DAOVMD010000085.1 GCA_030630935.1 Candidatus Mcinerneyibacteriota bacterium
AATAGTATTATTTATCCTGCCATTTCGATTTGAGAAAATAGAAAATAGTTTAATAAATTACTTCAGACAATAGAGAGATAGCTTCCATGTTCTTTATGATAAATTCTTTTTTCTTATTGTTTTCATAACATCCCTAAACGGCAATTCGATTAACTCTGTTAACCTCACAGAAACTTGAGATCTGATAACTGAGAACAGAAAAATGAAAGCAGAAAAAGTGAGGTTATCTTCTTTTTCAGTAAGAGTATGAGTATGTGTAAGAGACGTTTGAGATAAAATACTCCCCGATTAGGGGAGCACCCATGAACCCCTATTTCGGGTTCAGGGCTAAAGAACTCTTACTTCTTACTCGAACTGAAGTTTCCAAGAGGAAACTTTGGAGGGACGGGGGTTGCATTTTGTTGCATTTATATGCCTAAATGTCGTTATATTGGGAAAGTTGTTTTGGTTTTTATTATTTTCAAACATTTCAGGCAGGATAATTAAGTTCATTTGGTCAGGGCGTGTATGGTTAACTCCGTTAACCATACCGAGAACAGAGAACCGAGAACTGACCCAGAACCACGCACTTCGTTAGGGTATCTGGACGCGGAAACAGTTGTTTTATAGAGCAAACAATTGATGTAAACCATCCCTTACAAGTCTCGTAAAAGTCCCTGTCTATTTTTTTGGGGTTTTGTTTTCTTTTATTTTTACCAGCTTTTTTGGAGATGAACCTACTAATATTGTTGTGGTTCGCTTTCTGATTATGTCGAAGAATTATGTCAATTTGATTCGGGTTAACGCCGTTAAACCCTACTATTTTATTTAAAAATTCTTTCTGTTTTTTATATTGTTCCTTTCATAAAATAAACCTTGATTTTTTCCATAGATTTTACTATAATAAGAGAAATGTAATTTTAAAAAGGCAGAAATGATATGTTTTCTCCTATGCTTTCTATTTATTTGATCCCATTTTTTGTGGCGATGTTCCTTGCAATCAATATGGGGGGTAGTGGAACTGCTGCATCTTTCTCAGCGGCTTATGGAGCAAACCTTTTAAGAAAGGACTTGATTCCTGGGTTATTCGGGATATTTGTATTTCTTGGTGCAATTTTTGCCGGGAAGAAAGTTGTTTTAACGATGAGCGGAGGAATTCTTCCATCGAGTACGATTACATTTACTCTTACAATTATCATTCTTCTTTCTGTTTCAATATCCTTATTTATTGCGAATTTACTT
Organism: Candidatus Mcinerneyibacteriota bacterium; assembly: GCA_030630935.1. Classification (GTDB taxonomy): domain Bacteria; phylum AUK180; class AUK180; order JAQVHJ01; family JAQVHJ01; genus DAOVMD01. The sequence continues at coordinate 1,222 of DAOVMD010000085.1, forward strand.
AGGGTACCTCAATCTACAAGTCAAGCAGCAGTTTTTGCTCTTGTAGGTCCTGCAATATATTTTAATCTTCTTCAGACCAAGAAACTACTTTTTGAGATTGTTCCTTCCTGGTTTTTATTACCGATCCTTGCATTCTTTATCACATTATTAATAGGGAAGTTTATTTATAAACCGATAAAACAACGCGAGTTATTTAATTTTGAAAAGTTATCGGTTCATCCAACCTTGAAGATTATTGTAATTGGGGCGTCATTTTACGGAGCGTTTGCAGTAGGAGCAAATAATGTTGCCAATGCTGCTGGTCCAATTGCCGCTATGATAATGAATGAACTTCAAATTGCACCTGGTGGTGATGATTTTGTCTTAATAATGATAGTTACCACACTAATTATTGCACCCTGTTTTGCGATAGGCAGTTCCATATTTGGTCGGCGTGTAATAGAGACACCGGGAAGGGAGATAATAGGTTTTGGTCCCCTGGGTGCAACTTACATTTCATTAATAACTGCAACACTCCTATTACTGGCGTCTATTACACGCGGTATTCCAACCTGCGGTGTTCAAATAAATGTGATGGCTATCATGGGTTTAGGTGTTGCAAAGGTGGGTTGGAAAGAGATTTCAAAAAGAACATCTGTTCGAAAATTAATAACTGTTTGGTTTATCTCACCCTTAATAGCTTTAGGTCTTTCATATTTCTTAACCCTTGCAGCTGACAAACTGGATATTCTTTAGAAAACAGTTTCGCTTCGCTTCACAAGGAAAATAAATAATGTTTTTGCTTTAGAGATTGTAATGCATTTGTTTAGAACAGATGGTGCTTAAAGGATCTATTGAATGCAAAAATATATTTCACCATGAAGAACATGAAGGAAAAAGAAAAAACAAAGACAAAAATAAACTTAACTCGCTTTGCTCAAACTTTTTATTTGACAGGGAACTTAAGAGAACTTAATAGAACTAAAAAAAGCAAAAGAAAAAAATATTTCTTCAGCAGGTCGACGAACAGAGAGAGGCGATCCCGATTTTCACATCGGGAGATTTTGAACGAGACTTATAAGTAACTTACTAATATCATTATAATTGTTTAAAGCGACTGATACTTAAGGATTCGGTTGAATGTAAATCTCACCACCCCGAAAAAAACGGGGTAAACTCCGGATGCAGAGAAAAAAAGAAAGAATTTTTAACAGAAATTACATGATTCCGAGGAGAAAAATGCTTGCAAATTTTAACGATATATGTTATGCTAATTATAAATGAAACTTGATAAAATCAAGCGGTATGATGTAATGAAATTAAGAAGGAATATTATTAGAGGATTCACCTTAATTATTATTAACCTTGCTTTGTTAATCATTTCCAATTTAGCATATTGTTATGAATCCGGAAGTATTTTTTTTGAAAGCGAGATGGGAATTGCTAATAGTTTACGGCTAACTCTGTATGAAAAATATGATATTAATAACTATAAATATTCTTTAAGGTTAAACATTTTAAACTCAAATAAAAAATGCCCATTTGAATATTTTGAAACAAATTATGATTTTACAATTCATAATAATAAAATCTTTAAAATAACTAAATATCGATCTCCATATATATCTTGTATTCTTTCTTACTTGTGCCCTGGTTTAGGTCAGTATTATAATGGAGAGATATTGAAAGGAGTTCTTCAACAAACAATCATGATATTAATTATTTTTACTGCTATTAGTAATAATCATTCTGATGAAGGGGGGTATCTTTTAGCAGAATTATTTTTTGGCACTTGGTTATGGTCAATTATTGATGCGGGTATTTCTGCAAATAGAATTAACAAACAAGCCGAATTAATTAATAGAGCAGCTTATTATAATACTAATGAAAAATGGAAAGGTAAATATCCAATATTTGTATTACGGTTTTAAGAATAAATTTTTTTTTAAAAGATAGATTGCCGCAGTCGTTTCACTCCTTCGCAATGACAATTCAGACGTTCTTAGAAAGGGAGCTTGCCCTGCAAGCAGGGTTTAAAAATGGGTGCTTTGCACCCCAGATTGCCATAGCACTAATAAATTAGTCTCCGACGCATCGCTTACGCTTGCTAGATCTCGCTTTGCTCGATGCACAATGACAAATAAAAAGTTATCGGATAGCCTTTGTCAAAAACTTAGGAAAGATCTCGCAATGACAAAATGTAGTTAGCTGATAATCTCATCATTTTAATTATTTTTCTTGAAAAAAATAGTTTATTGTGATATAATTGGTAAAATGGAGTAAAGCAATGACTGGAAAGTATAAAGATCGAAAGTCGAAAGACTCGAAACAAAAAAAGATGATTATGCTTATCTGTATTTTTCGTCCTGATAAGCTTGACTTGTTTAAGCAGCTGGCAAAGAAGTTGAATATTCCAGGTGCGACTTTAACGAAAGTCCTCGGTTTCGGAAGACAGAAAGGTCATATTGAATTATTCAGAGGAGACGAATACGAAATTGAATTTATAGAAAAGATTCGAGCTGAGATTGTAGTTTTTGAAGAGGATGTAAATGCTTTATTAGAACAGATAAGAAAACATTTAAGAACCGGTCGAATTGGAGACGGGAAAGTATTCCTTTTCCCAATAACTGATGCAGTACGGATTCGTACTGGTGAACAGGGTTCATCAGCCATTTAAAGTATAAGGGAAATATGCGCGATTTTTTCAAGAAATTATTTAACCCAGACATTGACGAATTGAATTATACACAAAGATATAATGAAATGAGTTTAATTCTCAAAGAGATTGGGTCGGCTATGGCATCGTCAATCACGGATCTTGATGAGACCCTAAAGCTTATGGCGAATGCATTGTTAACGCTTTTGAAGGCACAGAATGTAGTGATCATTCTTTTTGATGAGGATCATAATGAGTGGGTTCCACATACAGTTGTGGGACTTGATTTTGATTCTTTCATGAGTATTTTTAAGAAATATGGAGAGAAGCTTACTTCGTTGTTTTTAGTTGATCATCCTGTAAACCTTTGTGAATTTTCGGAGCGGGATAATTTACCGAAAGATTTATTTAAGATTATAAATCGGGATAACACCTTAATTTCACCATTGAAATTGGATAACTTATTAGTTGGTTCAATAATTGTTTCCCGTAAGACCCCGATGGAATTTTGTCATCATGATGAAGAGCTTTTAGAGATGCTTTCATATTATGCAGCTATTACGATAGAGAATGCAATTATCCATAAGCGTGAGAAGCAGAAGACTTTAAAGCTTCAGGCGTTACGAGAGATAGATCGGATTTTAAATTCTTCCTTAAACCTTCAAGAGGTTTTAGATACTATTGTTCAGAAAGCGACTGAACTTCTACGAGCAAGTACAGGAGCAGTACTTTTAATAAATAATGAGAAGCAGGAACTTGAGATTATGTCATCGATTGGGCTGAGTAAAGAGTTTATGCATAATACCAAGTTAAAAATAGGAGAGGGTTTAACTGGCTGGGTTGCAAAGACAGGAATGCCATTATTAGTTGATGATGTTTCAAAGGATAAGAGATATTTTAAGGCGATTGAAAGTGTCAAGTCAGAGTTGGCAGTACCTTTGAAGCTTGATAATAAATTAATTGGAGTTGTCAATGTAGATAGTGACAAACCAAATACATTTACAAAAGACGACATGGAGTTATTAGCGGACTTTGCTGAGAATGCAGCCATAGCTATTAAGAATGCCCGATTATTTGGAGAGCATGACCATAAGGATTCTGAATGAAGAAGTTAAGGGTATTGTTAATAATTTGGGTAATTGGTTTAATATTTTTCTATAATTGTAAGACTTCTGATGAAAAAAAAGAAGTTCACAATCAGGAACTGGTCGGGATAACAAAGATAACAGAGGATTTTGATTGGATTAAGAATCATTATTCTAATGCTGAATTTATATCTTCAGGTAAGTATAAAGACTTAAATGTATTTAATATTTTTGATGGTTCGAAGAAAGAAATCGGGATTTTAATTTTTACTGCCCAGAACAAATTGTCCGGTGAAGGTTATAGCGGTGAGATTGACCTGGGGATTATTTTTGATTCTGATTATAAAATAATTGGAGTTGAGGTTATTGACCATACAGAGACCAGGTCTTATTTAGAGAATGTTAAAGATTCGGGTTACCTGAAACTTTTTAAAGATGTTTCCTTGAAGGAAGAGTTAGAATTCGACATGAACATTGAAGCTGTTACAGGTGCAACGATTACTTCAAAAGGAATCTTTATCGGTGTAAAAAATCTTCAAAACAAATTACAGCTTTCCGTATCACAGCCCCCAGCATCTAACATAAAAAAAAAATAGATTTCACGGAATCAATTGTTTTAACCATTGTTTTCCTTGCTGCTTTGGGAGTACATTTCTTTAAGAAGGTTTGGTTGAGATATTTATTCTTAACCGGTGTAGTAATATTTTTCGGGTATATATGGACTGTTGAATTTTCGTTTTTACATTTGGGAATTATTTTGGGCGGTAAGTTTGCCGGAGTATCAATCTTTACATTGGTCTTTCTTGGACTTGTATTATTAACAGTGATATTTTTTGATCGATTTTACTGCTTTCATCTCTGTCCCTTCGGTGCATTAACAGAACTTCTACATGTAATAAGGACCCGGTTAATAAAATTAAAGAATATTAAACTTTCAAATAAATTCTTACCTGAGGTTCGGTATGTATTTACTGCTTCAGTAATTACTTATGCTGTGTTTACAAATAATTTTAACCTGGAGTTCGAACCGCACTTCTTTATATTTTTAAAGAATTTCAATATCTTTTTAATCATATTTTCAGGATTGATTATTTTTGCTTCTTTATTTGTAAAAAGAATCTGGTGCAGATATTTCTGTCCCTGCGGATTATTTTTTGATTTAATAATTAAAATGAAATATTCAGTAAAAAAATATTTTAAATAGGATGATGAAAATACATTTATTCACCGGCAGTACATATTTAGATATTCTTAATACAGAGATAATTAACGGATTAAAAAATCCTGTCTCGCCTTTTGATGTTGTCGTAATTCTTCCGTCTGTTTTAAAGTGCAGGGAGAGAAGAAGTAACCTTTTTAACCAAGCTAATAAAAACGGTTATTTAGGTCAGGTATTCTATACATTTCATTCTTTTATAAGTCAATTTGCAGGCGAGTTCGGTTTCCTTTCTGATGACCTTGGCAAGGTCGCTCTCAGGGAAATTGTAAATAGTTCAGATTTAAAATATTTTAAAGCGGTGAAGGATTTCAATGGATTTATCTCTTCCTTACAGCGCTTGATATTTGAGTTGGGTCATAGTGGTGTGAACCCGGATGAGTTTGAGGAAATAGTAATGAAGAGTTTTGGAACAATTTCTGATAAGCATTCAGAAATTCTGGTTTTACTAAAAGGATATGAAAAATTAAAGAAGAGTTCCGGCTTTTTTGACCGGATAGATATTTTTAATAAAGGTCTTGCGAATTTTAAGGATAAAAAAATAAAGATTAAGAAATTTATAATGGGAGATATTTATGATATCTCACCTAATGAAAAATTGTTATTTGAAGAGTTGGTTCACAGGGCAGATGAGACTTTTATCGGAGTATTCAAACCCGAGAGATTAACCAGGACCACAAAACCTGTAATGAAATTTATTGATTATATGAAAACCTTTAATCCTATGATAAAAGATTATTCCGAAACTTCTACGAAAGCACTTTTTACTTTTTGCGAATATTTTTCAAAAGGATATTCAAGTGAAGCACCTGAGTTAAATTTAAGGGATGAGATTTATTTTATTGAATCGTCTGGAGTTTATAACGAGATTAAACGTGTTTTTTCAATGATAAAAGAGGAACTAACTAATGGTAAGCCGATTGATGATATTGTAATCTTTTGGCGTTCATCCGATCAACTTGAAAAGGTAATAGAAAATATCTCAAATGAGTTTGGGATTCCAATTTCATTTATGAATGTTACACGGAAGGGTTCACAGTTCTTAAAATTTATTACTGAACTATTCAACCTTTTCCGAGGTGATGAGATTGAAGGATCAAAGCTATTTGAGTTATTACGGTATTCATATAGTTTTTTAAATAAGGAAAAACTTGATATTCTTGAAATTAAGATGAAGACGATGAATTATCTATTTAATGCAAAAATGATTTTAAAATTAATAGAAAAAGAAAGTGATGCAGATTATAATGAAATTAAAGATTATATTTTAAAGATTAAAGACTATCAAGGTGAATTTCGTAAGGTAACAAATATTCAATTAAGCTTAGATTTATTTATTTCCTTCTTAGAAGATTTCGGGTTATTGACAATTGAAAATAATTTCATATATAAAATTGAAATTAAAAATTATTATTCTATTGCAAATCTTATTACTGCCCTTGAGACCTTTAGCGAATTATCCGGGAAGTATTTCTCCGGAACATATAAGCCCGGTGAATTATTCCAGATGCTTTTAAGTATTATAAATTCTGTTAAAGTTGACGAAATTCCTGATGAACGATCCGGTCGGATTCGAATATTTGATTTTGCAGCAGGCCGGTATGTTAAATCTAAATCTGTATATATCATTCATCTTCAGGAATCAGTTATTCCTTCTACAGGCTCGGCTGATCCATTCTTTAAAATTATAGAGAGGAAGAAGATAAACTCCATCAAGACCGGCGCATTTTACGATCGGTCCGAGAAATTTTCCAAGGAGCGGTATCTTTTTTATTTATTATTATGTTCAGCACAGAACCGTTTAGTTCTCAGTTCCTGTAAATATAATGAGGATGGGACACTATTAAGTCAGTCTCCATTTTTTTATGAAGTAAAAAAGATCCTTCCCGAAGATTATGTTGAGAAACATAGTATAGTGATTACTCCTGATATGGTGATCCCTGAGTTTGGCGAGATATTTTCAAGAAATGATTTAACGAAGAGGGTTATATATGATCTTACAAGTAAATCAAATGAGGTATTTACATATATAGATTTGCTTGCCGGTAGGGATAAAGACGAGTTGTATAGGTTATTTAGTTTGCAGGCATTTAAATTTAATTCACGCCTCTCCGGAAAATCTCTTTTAGATTTTAATAAGTTTAAGTTTAAGATGAGTCAATCAAAATTATCTAAATATATGAAGTGTCCATTTCAATTTTTTATTACTTACATAATGCAGATTGAAAAGATTGAACTTGGGGCAACTCCATTAACCAGGGGGAATTTTGTTCATAAGCTTTTAGAAGTTTTTTATTTACAACTTCAAAGCTTAGGATACCGATTTGTGAGTGACCTGGAGTTTGAGAAAGCTTGGAAGATTTTGGAGAATTTATTTGATAATTTAGAAGTAAAATTTGCACCGGGTTACCCGGAATATTTTGAGTACTTTGAAAGAGAAAAAACTAAGAAATCTCTTCTAAAATATCTTGAATATGAATATGATTTTGAAAAGACTTATCCGAAGTTTATCCCCTGGAAATTTGAATTGAATATCAAAAACTTTGAGATTGAAACAGGAGAAGTTAAGATGCCATTTCGAGGTATGATTGACAGATTGGATAAAAGCGGGGATTATTTTATTGTTTCAGATTATAAATATACTAAGACTCAGACCGGTACGGTTCTTTATAACAGTATTAAGAATGGTGAGAATTTTCAGATTCCTCTTTATTTATATTACATCAAGAATAAATATGGTAAGGACCCGATTGGCGGTGAGTTGATAGGTGTTTTGACTAATAAACGCAGTACGGCATATTTAAATAATATCAATGATATTTTAGATAGACCTATTAAACAAAAACAGGTAATAGATTATAAGTTGGTAATTGATTTTTATATTAATAAGGCTGCAGGATTATACAATATGATTAATAATGGTGATTTTGAAATTGCCCCGATCAATGAAAAATTGGGTTGTGACCACTGTAATTTCGAGGATATTTGCAGAGTTAACAGATTTAGAATTGAAGAGGTTACCAATATTAGAGCTGCAGATTTAAAGGATAAAGATGAACCAAAAGAATAATCGAGATAAATCTATTCAGAGTTCCAAAAAGAAAATTCTTGTATCAGCTGGTGCCGGTACAGGCAAGACTACTGTTCTTGTTGAGAGATATCTTAGGATTCTAATCTCCGGGGATGTTAATCTGGAGGAGATCTTAGCAATTACATTTACCGAGAAAGCTGCACAGGAGATGAAGGAAAGGATATTCCTGAGACTTCTGGAAAAGGAACGCTTTGATTTAATTGAGAAATTTAACAATGCAAGAATTCATACTATTCATGGTTTTTGTTCAGGGATCCTAAAAGATTATTCTTTTGAAGCTGAGATAGAC
>DAOVMD010000255.1 GCA_030630935.1 Candidatus Mcinerneyibacteriota bacterium
AGAACTGAGAGCAGAGAACTGAGAGTAGTCGTTTTATAGAAAAAGATTTTGATGATTGTAGAATAATAGATCATTATTCTGCTTTCTGCTCTCTAATATCTGTTTTCTGCAGATGTAATGGAGTTGCTTGTGCAGCTGTCCCTACGGGACAGTGTGTGTCTGTGGGGAAATCTCTACCCAGCAATAAATTGCTGGGCTATTATCAACAGTCCCTACGGGACTATGTGGAATTAGGAATATGAAATAGTAAAATAGGGTGCCGGTCACAATCACTATGTAGAGTGCTATGCACCGCTACAAAACAACAACCAAATCTTGAACATATTATTTTGCAATATTAATAAAAATAAGAAAAATTCTAATAAAAATGATTGATTTTTATAGTACATGATGTTATAATATTTTTTAATTAATTTAGTTGTATTAATTTAAAATTTACAGGAGAGTATTATGCCTGAAAGGAAGATAGGTGTTTTCATTGAGAATAGGTTCATTGACCAGGAGATAATTTATTATACAAATCGTTTTTCTGAAGAGGGGATCTCAGTTGATTTTATGACCCGGTTATGGGGTCAGCCGTCCTTAACATTCAAGGGTTTAGAATTGGGTATGCCAATTTCAGTTGATAAGAGTTTTGAGGATTTGACCGATGACGAAATTGAAATGTACTCAGCATTTATTGTTCCTGCTGGTATGGTAGCAGATATGCTCAGGTACGCAGAGAAACCCGGGGACCTGGCTCCTGCAGTACAGTTTATTAAAAAGATTATGCCGATGAAACATATTTATAAATGTTTCATCTGTCATTCACTTTGGATCTTTGATTTTATCCCGGAAGATTTAAATGGGAGAAATGTTACCTGTCATAATAATATAATAGGCAGTGTTAAGAATACCGGGGCGAATTATATTAATGAGGATATTGTTGTGGATGATGACCTGATCACCGGGAGAACAGGTGCGATGTTTGCTAAGTTCTCACGCAAGATCATTGACACAATTTAAAAGTAAATTTGCTTATTAAAAGGCCCTGCGAAGGGTTTAAAAATGGGTGCCTTGCACCCCCCAGATTGCCGCGGTACTAATGAATTAGCGCCTCGCAATGACAAATAACGGCTTACTGGAAAGCCTGTTTTATTTATACTTTTAATATTTGATAATTTAAAGGAGGAAAATATGTTTGTATTCAGGAAAAAAATTGAGAAACAGGATTTAGGAGCTGGTATCCTGCTTCAGGAATTGGGTTACGGTGAGTATCTAAACGTTTTACATTGGAACATGTCAGATGGAAGTGAGGTCAAGTGGCATGTTCATAAAGAGGAACAGTTCGGTTATGTTATCAAGGGCGGATTTAAAATGAAGATAGGTGATGAGGAAGTTGAATTGCACGAAGGCGATGCGTACTTTGTTCCGCCTAATGTTTATCATTCGTTCATTGCAATTGGTGAAACCGAAGCAATCGATGTCTTTACACCGAGGAAATACGATCTCCCGTGGAAAAAGTAGTGACATCAAAGATGTCACAAGTAAAAATTAACAATGAAGAATGAACAATGGTTTGCATTATTTATTACAATGCTTTAATTTAGAGCGATTGGTGTTTAAAGATTCAGTTGAATGCAAAAATAAATTGACAGGGAACTGAAGAGAACTAACGAGAACTTAAAAAACAAGATAAAAATATTAACCGCTGAACACGCTGAACACGCCGCAAAAAAACAATAAATAAAGGAGAAAAAAAATAAAAATATATTAATCCCGATACTTTTCAATTATACGCGACGTCTGCGCTACGCTTGTCGCTGGACTTTTATCTAAAAAACAACTGCTCTCAGTTCTCTGATATCTGTTCTCTGTTCAAGCAACAGAGTTTCTTGAGAATAGCAGGTTGACGACCGAAGAGAGGAGATTGAGTTTACCCCGATGCATCGGGGATAGAGAAACGTATCGGGAGACTTTAAAAAGACTTGTAAATATCTTATTTATATTGTTAATATTTGTTTAGAACTTTTGATGGGGGTAAAACCCCCATAAATCATAAATGTGTAGTGTTAGCGAAACTATCTTCTTCGGATTAATCAGGGGAGAAACTTATTAACTACAGAAAACATAGAGAAATGTAAAAAATAGTAAAAATAAAAAAAAGATTAGATTGCCGCAGTCGCTACGCTCCTTCGCAATGACAAAATGGAGTTGTCGGATAGCTTCAAAGGAATTTTAAGTAGCAGAAAGATATTGAATATACTGAAATTGATGAAGTAAAATTCCCGATTCTATTTTAAATCTTAGTATTATCTTTTTCTTTTTTTCCGAAATATTTGAAAGTAACCATTGTAATGTCGTCTGTTTGCGGAGCGATTTTAACGAAGAAATTTAACTCCTTCAGAATTGTGGAAATAATTTGCTCAGGTGATTCATCTTTTACCCGGTTAAATATTTCCAATAACCTTTCCTCTCCAAACATATCTTGTTTATCATCCATGGCTTCAGTTACACCATCCGTATAAATATATAGTATATCATCTTTTTCCATGTCTAATTCACCCTTCCCGAATTCAATTTCGTCCATGACTCCGAGAACAAGACCTGTTTCCACTTTAATATATTCAGGGTCCTTGCCGATCTTATAAAGTATTGGCGGGTTATGTCCTGCGTTTCCATATTTTAATTTACCGGTTTTGGTATTTAATATCGCAAGGAAAACCGTTGCGAACATACATGCATCGTTATCGGGATATAAAAGGACATTTACATTAGTCAAGACATTAGCGGGGTCCAAACCTCTCAGGGCTTCTGTCTTTAATAATGTCTTACAGATAACCATAAACAATGCTGCCGATACACCTTTACCCGAGACGTCTCCTATCAGGAAACAAAGTTCATTCTTATTTATAAAGAAGAAATCATAAAAATCTCCCCCGACTTCTTTTGCAGGGATCATAGTTGCATGGATATCAAACTCATCCCTATGCGGGAATGCAGGGAATACTCTGGGCAGCATGCTTCCTTGAATTTCCGTTGCAATCCTGAGATCACTTTCTATCTTCTCTTTCGCCATGGTAGTTCGTTTAAGGTCATCAATATAAATCCGGAGATCCTCTGTCATTTTATTAAATCCCCGGGCAAGGTCACCAACTTCATCATTACTTTTAACTTCTTGTTTAAAAGAGAGGTCTCCCATCGCAACCTTCTCAACTCCGCAACGGAGTGCACACAATGGTTTCATCATTATCGCTGTTACACGGTTTATAGTGAATATAGTTACCAGGACCATTAGGAGCATGAACATAAGCATTCTCTTTCGTAATTTATTCAATTCATGCTGAGTTGCTTCCATAGAATAACCTACCCGGAAAGCTCCCCAATGATGCCCTTTAACATAAACAGGTGCCGAAATATCCCACATAACTTCACCTGTATCCCGTTTATAAACCTGCTTCAGAAAAGGCTCGCACTTGTTCCTGGCTGATTTCAAACCTACCTCATCATCATAGACTCGCTTGGTTCTATTATTATCCCTATCAAAAATAAATTTCCCTGTTAATTTTTTATTAAACACCGAGTTATGTGTTGGAATAAATCCGTTTGAATCTGCTAATACTGCGTAAACAATCTGTTTATCCTTCAAGAATTCATCCTGGATCTCAAGTAATACATTATCAAGGTATGAGTCTAAAGTTGTAGTGTAGTGATATTTTTGTATTGATTCTAATTCATCAGCTGACCTGGATTTATAATTTTTTAATATGAAATCAGGTAACTGGATAGGGGTTAAGGAATGGTTCAGAACTTCTTCAAGAGTAAATATTCCATTATCAACAATATCTTCAAGGATCCTACTGGTTATAACTGACGCTGTCTTTGCAGAAGCAACACCTTTCTGAAGAATAGTCTCGTTCATTTCATTAACACGTTCCTGAATCATATAATGCCCGAATCCGAACATAACTATGATTAGAATAATACTAAGGATAAATGAGATGCGTGTAGATAATTTCTTAAACATTATTCTGAGTCCTCCCGTATAAAACCTATCCTTAAAGCTCCCCAGTGTTTACCCTTAACATAAACCGGTACAGATAAATCCGCGATCAATTCACCTGTGTCCCGCTTATAAAGCTGGAGTAAGACTGGTGCCTTGTTCTTGGCAGCTGAGAACCCGGTTATATCATTGAAGATTCGCTTGGTCCTGTTTATCTTAAGGTCCTTCTTAACATCCCCGGTTCGTGGTTGGGAGAAGATAGTATTATGCGATGGTAGGTAACCGTTGCGGTCAACTAAAACTACAAAAATTATCTTACTGTCCATGGTCAAGTACTTATCCTCAATAGGAGTGATAGCTTCATCAGTATAGTCGTCATAAAAGGTTGTATAAGTAGGGGGAGAGGTAACTGGTGTGACAGGGAAGTAAAGTGTACTGAAAATCTCTTCCTCTGACTTAATCCCTTCATCAATCGCTTTTTCTAAAGTTGCAGAACATTCCTTCGCACAATTTGTCGCAAGATCTATAATCTTACAATCGTGAACGGTGAATTTATCCCGGGATATTATCCTGCGTATTCCCTTGCCTTCAATAATATCAAATGTCTCTTTAATCTCTAACTCGGTCTCTTTAATCGTATCAGCCTTTGTATCAGCCCATGAGTAGATTGAAGTAATTAACATAAATAAAACTAAAAGAATTAATCTTATCTTTTTCATCAAATATCCTTGGTTCTTATTGTAAGATATTATAAAGTTTAAAAAACTCCTTATTGGGTTCGGAAGCCTTATCTCGGAGTTTTGGTTTTAATTTCTTGACAATGAACATATCCATTTTACCCCTGTTCTTGGTCTCAATTTTTCCCCTGTGTTTAATTGAGAAGAAATCACTAACCAGGTCTCGCGTTGCTTTGGAAATATTAACCATATTAATCACACCCGAGCTTTCCATCCTTGAAGCAATATTAACCGAGTCACCCCAGATATCATATGCGAACTTTCTTTTTCCTATGATCCCCGCAATTAAAGGACCTGTATGAATTCCTATCCTGATATTCCAGTATGGTGTCTTCTTTGATTTTTTATATTTAATTCGTTTTCTCATGAACTCCAGTATCTCCAGACCTGCCATGATTGTATCTACCGGGTGCGTCTTATTCACGATAGGTATCCCGCCGGCACACATGAAACTATCCCCGATCGTCTTCA
>DAOVMD010000269.1 GCA_030630935.1 Candidatus Mcinerneyibacteriota bacterium
ATAATTCACCTCCTTTGTTCGGTCGCTCCCGCTCCCTCACTTCGGAGGTGAATTATATCATGTTAAAAGATTAGTAAGCAAGTAAAAAGTTAACATTTCTATTTAGTAATTAATGTTAACATTTTCATATTGTAACATCATCAGGTTTGTTTTTCTTGACATTTAATTGAAATTATGATAAAATTACCTTAGATAATAGGAGATTAAAAATGTCAAAGAAATCCAAAGAAACTTATTCAGTGTTATTCCTTTTAGTTATTGTTATAGCATTAGTTCTGTTGTTATTGAAGTTCGATATTATTAAAATTAATTTTAATAAAACAGATTATATTTTACCGGGAATTGAAGAAACATTTAAACAGTTAAGTCTCTGATTATTGTTAAGAAAAGGCTATGTTTTGGAAAAAATTAATTGTCCCTTATGTGAGAGTAAAAGTTATGAACATATTTATAGTTGTTCTGATGCATTAACACAAATTGATGATATTTCTTTTTCAATTGTGAAGTGTTTAAATTGTAATTTTTACTATTTAAATCCCCGTCCTGATATCAATGAAATAAAAAAATATTACCCTGAGAAGTATTATGGTGAGCAAATTGAAAAAGAGCAATTATTAAAAAAGGACTTTAAGATACTCAGGAGAAAATATTCCAAGATAAAAAAATATGAGCCTAAAAGACTTCTTGATATTGGAGCACAAAGAGGAGATTTCCTGGAATATTCCAGGCGGCAGAATTCAAGTTTAGAAGTTTTTGGAACTGATTTGGATGAAACTATTTCAAATCTTTTTAATATTAAATATAAATATGGATATGCATGGGAAGTTGATTACCCTGCTAAACATTTTGATGTGATTACTATGTGGGAAGTTTTTGAACATATTCATAAACCCGGGGAATTACTAGAGAAAATTCATACCTGGTTAAGTGATTCAGGGATATTAATTTTATCCCTACCTAATTTTAATAGTATTAATAAAAGATGGATGAGGGCAGAAGATCTCCCAAGGCATCTTTTTATGTTCACACCAAATTCAATCACTAAATTGTTGGAGAAGAACAAATTTGAAGTTTTCAGAAAGGATTTTGTAAGGTCAATATTTCCAAATACTTCTAAAGAACTATTTGTATTTTGGTTTAAGAGGATAATTCAAAAAAAGACCTGGGATGAGATCCTTATTGAATATACAACACCGGAGAAAGAGAGTAGAAGTTTCTTTCTTTTTCTAGTAAGGATTTATGATAGAATAATTACTATTCCATTGCAATTCATTTTAAATTACTTTGGATATTCATCTAATATGGTAATTTTTGCGAAAAAGGTTAAAGGCAGGTAAGTGAAAGAAACTAAGAATAATCCGCGTTTAATATTTATTATAATCATGGACGCAGTCCGACCTGACCACTTATCGATTTACGGGTACCCAAGGACGACCACTCCAAACCTGGATAAATTCTTAAATGATTCAATTATTTTTACTGATGCTTCTTCAACATCATCCTGGACTCCTCCGGCTCATGCATCATTAATCTCCGGATTATATCCGCATCAACATAAATGTTATGGGGATAATTTTAAATTAACTCAAGGGATTAGGTACCTCCCTGAAATCTTAAAAGCAAAGAACTATTATACTTTAGCAATAAGTTTAACTCCTTATCTATCTGAGCAGACAGGGTATAGAGAACTATTTAGTGATTTTATTGAATTATGGAAGAAGAGACCTTCCTGGGGTATTTCTTCTATGATAAAATCAAAGTTATTTAACCTGTTCAATGGTTCGGATAATAAGACATTTGAAAGTATAGATTTAATCAAAAAATGGATTAAGAAAACTTCTTCAGATACTCCGAAGTTTGTTTTTGTTAATTTGATCACTGCGCATAACCCTTATAAAGCTCCGAGAAAATGGAATAAAAAGTTCCTGGATGAATTGCCTGGAAATTATAATAAAGAAATAGTCAAAAGGTTAAGGGATTCAGGAGGGTATGAATTTTTATCAGGGAAAATTTCTGCTGATGAAACAGACTGGGAAGCAGTTAAAATTTTTTATGATCAGGAGATTGCATATCTTGATTTTCAATTAGGTGAACTTTTTAAATTTTTAAAGAAGGAAAATTTATTTGACCCTTCAGAGATATTTTTATTATCAGATCATGGTGAGATATTTGGAAATCATAATTTAGCATATCATACGTTTGGATTATATGAAGAATTAATTAAGATTCCTTTAATTTATAAACAAAGAAACTCAAAAGGTGGTGCCCGATCAAATAAACCCGTTTCAATTATTGATATTTTCCCTACTATACTGAATTCAGATAAAGAATTTTTAAATCATGACATTCATGGTTATAATCTGAATAAATTCCAGGATATTCCTGATGATAGATTGAGATATTTCGAATTTGGGAAGCCTGGTTCAATTTTTAAAACAATAAAAAAAAGAAATCCAGATGCGGATATATCATCACTTGATTATAATTTCATTTCAGTAAAAAAAGGAAACAACAAGCTATTAATAAAATATAAAGCTGAGGAAAGTTTAAAGTTTCTTTATGATATTAAAGCAGATCCGGGAGAAGAAATTAACCTTTACACAGAGAAAAAAGAGATAGCCAGTGAATTGGAAGTTGAGCTTAACAAAGTATTCGAGATAAGAAATAAAAATTCCAATCCTGAAGATTCCGATTTAAAGAAACTAGGTGAGAAGGGCCTGAAAAAACGTTTAGAAGACTTAGGTTATTTATGAGCACCGATAAAATTGCAAAAAAAGGTTTACATGGAATAATTTATGAATATTTTGGAATGTTCATAATTAGTATCTCCGGAGTTATCTCATACATAGTCTTGATCAGATACCTTACCAAAACAGATTATGGAGTTTTCTCGGTTTTTAAATCAGCTTTTGCATTTTTATTCTTATTAATTGCATTTGGATTACCTCATATCTTCCAGAGATATATCCCTGAATTCCTTGAAAAAAAACATAAATCTAAGGCTGTAGTTTTAGTAAAAAAATCTTTTATTTTATTTTCGTTTATATTTTTTATTTCAACTTTAATCATATTAATTTTCAGGAATGAACTATTTCAACTTCTAAAACTTGATTATAATTGGGAACTATTTTTATTATTTATTTTAGGTTTATTTTCAATCTGTTTTCTGAGAATCTTTAATATGGTTCTTCATTCGTCCTTCAGACAGAAACAGTTTAATTTAACCCAGGCAATTGCATATGTTTTAAAGTTGATTTTATTTGTGATTGTTAGTATATATAATTGGGGTTTAGAAGGGATTATTTATGCATTCGTGATTAGTAATATATTCTGGTTTGCTATAAAGGTTTATTTGGTTCGAGACTTTTTATTCGGGGAAGGAAAAATATTTCAACCCCTTCCAATAAAACGAATGTTTAAATTCGGGATATTTAAATATTTCAATGACATGGGAACAATTATCCTTGATGTTCTTCTGGATATTTTAATTATCTCTGCAATCCTTGGAACTAAAAAAGCCGGGGAATATGCTTTTGCTGTAAGCATTGCAACGATGATAACCGCATGGTATCCGGGGAAACTCGGGATTAGAGTGATAATCCCAATCTTTATTCAACAATATACAAAAAACAAAGATAGGAATCAATTATCCGAACTTTTAATTCGAATGATAAAAGTAATTTCATTTGTTGCAATTCCTCTAATGCTGATATCTGTGATATTCTCAGGACAGATAATTTCAAATATATTTAATTCAGAATATTTAAATACGGCTTTAGTTTTTATAATCGCAATTATATCATTTTCAATTTATCATATTTTTTCACCAGGATTTAATGCAGTCTTAACAACTCTCGAGAAATCTAATATCTTATTCTACAGCAGAATATTTACAATTTATAACCTGATAATGGATATTATCCTGATTAAGTATTTCGGGATACTCGGAGCAATTATCGCAACAGGAACAACATTATTATTTATAATAATTTTCCAGGCGATTTTAATTTCTAAATATATAAAATTAAAGATTCCCATCCTTGCATTTGTAAAGATAATTATTAACATAATTCCATCCTTGATAATATTATTCCTCATTAAAGGATATATTACAAATATTTATACTACGATATTATCAATATTGGGAGCAATACTTTTATTTGCGTTAATTTCACTGGTAAATAAAGTATTCACTGATGAGGAAAGGGAATTTTATAACTTCATAATAGGGAGAAATATTTTTAAATTTTAATTATGTGCGGAATATTTGGAATTATCAATTATACATCTGAAGATAACGTAAAGTTTCAGGATCATCTTGATTTAATTCAGCATAGAGGTCCTGACGATTCTGGGATATATAAAACCAAAGATGCTTTATTGGGGCATCGAAGATTGAGTATAATAGATCTTGATACAGGTCATCAACCCATTTCAACCGAAGACTCCCGATTCCATATTATCTATAATGGTGAATGTTATAACTTCCATGAGATAAAAACTGACCTTGAAGAGAAGGGTTATAGTTTTAAAACTAAAACTGATACAGAAGTAGTGCTAAAAGGTTTTCAGGAATTTGGGACAGGGATATTTGAAAAAATAAATGGAATGTTTGCACTTGCAATCTGGGATGAGAAAGAGAAGATTCTTTATTTAGCACGAGATCGATTTGGTCAAAAACCATTATATTATACCCTGATAAAAAATAAATTGATTTTTTCTTCTGAGCTCAATCCCATTATCAAAGCGTTTCCAAAACTTAATCAACTTAATTATACTGGGCTCACAATGTTTCTTACTATGCAGTCTGTTCCTGACCCGTTAACCATTTTCAAAGATGTGACTAAGTTATCTCCCGGTTCATTCTTAAAGTTTAAAAATAATAAGATTACAATTGATGAATATTCAATTCTTAATTTCAAT
>DAOVMD010000333.1 GCA_030630935.1 Candidatus Mcinerneyibacteriota bacterium
GTCTGATATTTCCCTATAGTTGGCTTCATTTATTTTGTTACCTCCATAAATGCAACTTCGGTGATGGGCTGTTGGCTATACTTTGCCCATATCGGACTTTAACCGATAAGAAATTACAAGCTTTGCTTGGCGCACGCAAAAACATTTTTCATTGTTAATTCTTACTTTTTCATTGCTGAGCGCAGCAAAGCTGTGCTCAGCCCATTTTCTTCTTTGTAAATATCCAACTTGCGAGAAAGGTCCCTATTCCAAATATAGATAATAAGATTACCTCTAAATAAAAATCTGCAAATGTTGTCCCTTTCAGAAATATTCCTCTCAGGATCACGAGGAAGTATCTCAATGGAATTACATATGTAATATATTGAATTAGCTTTGGCATATTTTCAATTGGGAAAAGGAACCCGGAAAGAAGGATATTAGGTATCATAAAGAGTACAGACACAAATAACGCTTGTCTCTGAGTAGAAGTGATACTTGAAACAAATAATCCGATCCCTAAAGTACTTAAAAGAAACGGAAACGTTAAAACCAAGAATACCCAATAACTTCCAATAAAAGATATATTAAATAATATCATTGCAACAAAAACAACCATTATAACTTCCAGGTAACCGAGCACAAAAAATGGCAGGATTTTTGCCGCAAGGATTTCAATTTTCTTTAGCGGTGTTGTTATTAATTGTTCATATGTTCCTAACTCAATTTCCCTGACAAGGTTTGCTGAAGAAAGCACCATTGTAATAATTAAAATTATGGTCCCCACCAACCCGGGAGTCATAAAATTAACACTCCTGAGATAAGGATTGAATTTAATTACTATCCTGGAATAATCATTTGGTTCGAGAACTTTATACTTATCTTTAATTATCTTCTTTTCAAATGATTTCTGAATCAAATCAAAATAACCCAGGGCAAGCCTGCAAGTATTGGAATCTGTCCCGTCAAAAAAAACAAGAACCTCTGTCTCTTTCCCTGATTGAATATCTCTTGAAAAATTTTCAGGAATTATTAAACCAACTTTAATCTCCCGCATTTTAAAAGACTTATGAAGCGCAGCTTCCGAATCCAAGTATTTAACAATTCTAAAATTCTTTGAATTATTCATCAGGTCAATTAATTCATTACTATAATAAGAATGATTTAAATCAATCACACCCGTAGGAAGTTCTTTTATATCCATATTAACAGCATATCCAAAAATAATAATCTGCAAGACCGGAGCAATAAAAATCAAAATAAATATGCGCCTGTCCCTTTTAATTTGAATTAGCTCCTTGATCAGCATTGTGAAGAATCTTTTCCAACTATTCATTAATCCAACCTCTTTTTCATTCTAACCCAGGCACCAAAAAGGAAGAGTACTGCAAAAATTAATAGAGAAATGATTTCAGTTAAATAGGCAGATATCCCATTACCTTTGAGAAATAAATCCCTCAGAATAATAATGAAATATCTCGCGGGCACAAGATATGTAACATACTGCAAAACTACAGGCATATTTTCAATTGGGAAAATGAATCCTGATAATATAATTGCCGGAAGCATCGATGTTAAAAAAGCGATTGTCATCGCACCTTGCTCAGTATCAGTCAGGGTTGATATAAAAATCCCTAGTGATAAACAAGTTAATAAAAAAATTGAAGTCGTACCTAAAAACAGCATAAAACTTCCGCGGAAAGGTATTTCAAACCATAATGTTGCGACCAGGAAAACCAAGATTGCATCAACTAAACCTACTATTGAGAATGGTAGGACTTTACCGACTAATATTGCAAAATTTGAAATTGGAGTGGTATATAGAGTTTCGATTGTTCCCTGTTCCTTCTCCTTAACAATTGAGACTGCCGGTAATTCGACAGCTATGACCATTAAAAGAATTGCAATAAGTCCTGGAATGGTGAAGTTCAAACTTTTCATTTCTTTATTATAAAGAATCTGCTTTTTAAAGTTGATCTTTTTTAACTCTTCAATTGGTAGATTCGCTTTTAGAAAATCCTGATAAACCGCAAAGAAATAATTCATTGCAAGCCTGGCAGTATTAGAATCACTCCCATCGATAATCGTGAATATTTCAGTTTTCTTATTATTAATTAGATCCCTGGAAAATTTATTTGGAATGATAACTACAATTTTAACTTTATTTCTATTAAGTGATTTTGTTAAATCGTCTAATGAATAATAATATTGAATTTTGAAATATTCTGAATTTCCAAACTTTTCAACAAGTTCAATTGATAATTTTCCACCGTCCTGATTCAAAACACCAACCGCGATATTTTTAATATCATAAGTCACAGCATAAGCATAAAGGACAAGCATTAAAGCAGGAATAATTAAAATAATAAATAAGGTTCGAAAATCACGAAGGCTTTGAATAAACTCCTTCTCGATAAATGCTAATATCCTTCTAATCATGAATCTTCATTAGTTTTATGAAAACATCCTCAAGTGATTCACCATTTTGCTTTAATTCATCAGGACTCCCATATGTAAGAAGTCTCCCATCAAACATAAAGCCCAAATTATCACAGCGTTCGGCTTCTTCAATATAATGAGTTGTAATACAAAATGTCTTACCCATGTTCGCAATTTCACGCATTAAATCCCAGAATTGTTTCCGGGTCACCGGATCTACCCCGGCAGTCGGCTCATCTAAAAATATTATCTCGGGGTGATGAGCAAGACAACAACCAAGAGCTAATCTCTGCCTTAAACCACCGGATAAATTCCGAGTCAAGTAATTGACATATTCCTTCAAAGACATCTTCTCTAAAATATCTTGAATGTTTTCCTGGATCTCCTTTTTGGAAAGACCATATAACTTTGAGAAAAACCTTAAATTCTCTTTCACTGTTAAATCATCATATAAACTAAATTTTTGTGACATATATCCAATTATAGATTTTATTTTTTCTGTAGATTTCAGAATTGAATATCCACCGACAAATGCATCACCCTTTGTCGGTTCAAGTATCCCGCAAAGTAATCGAATTGTGGTTGATTTCCCGGCACCGTTGGGACCTAGTAACCCAAATATCTCCCCCTGGGCTACCTCAAGAGATAAATTATCAACGGCAACCTTTTTATCAAATTTCTTGGTAAGGTTTTTAATTACTATTGGTTTCATTATTTAGCTTTGGAAAGATTACCGTAGTAAACATTCCTGGTTTAAAATGATCAGTCTTCTCTAATAACTCAATCCGCACTTCATAGACTTGAGAGATTCTTTGCTCTTCTGTTTGGAGAGTGGAAGGTGTAAATTCCGGCTTGTTAGAAATGAAAGTTATCTTGCCTTTAAATATTTTTTCAGGAAAAGAATCTATCTTTAAATCTACTTCCATCTTAATTGAGATATGCCCTAAATATTTTTCCGAAATATAAGTCTTTATGTATTGGCTCTCCAAATCATAAAGGAGAAATAAAGGGATACCGGGAGATATAACTTCTCCGGTTTCAATATATTTCTCATATATCTTTCCTGATGCGGGTGAAAATATCCTGGACTTTTCAATGTATAATTTTAAAAGTTTTATATTCTCTTCAATTTCTTTAATTCGTAATTTATTAATCGTTAATTGTAATTCGGCCTTATCATAGATTTCTTTTGCGATTGAATTGGTTTTAAGTAAGTTCTTTGCCTTCTTAAAATCACGCGCGGAATCTTTTAAAAGCACTTCAAGCTGAGCCTTCTTTATCTCGGCTGCGTTAAGTTTAATCTTATATTGGAGATCATCAATCTGTGCAAGAAACTGACCCGATTTAACTGTGTCGCCTTCTGAAACTGCAAGCTCCATTACCTTACCAGGGACTTCCGAGGAAATACGGATATCACGAACCTCAACTGTCCCGGATATTACTATATCACCGTTATTCCCGTTCTCACAACCATAAATAAATAACAACATTACTAAAATTAACCAGGTAAATAATTTTCGCATTTTAAACTCCATTATTTTAGTATTATAAATTAAATATACATATTAGTCAAGGAAAAAGTTCGCTTTGCAGCGATTCCGCAAAATGGATAATAATACACCCCATTTTTAGAAAATCCATCGGAGGAATTCAAGATTCATAATGAAATCACAGTTTTAGGGCCTTAAAAATAGGAGGCGTGATCTAATATATTCAAAATAAATTACTACA
>DAOVMD010000219.1 GCA_030630935.1 Candidatus Mcinerneyibacteriota bacterium
CCTGAAATATGAATACAATGTGCAAGAATTGTTTTTGGGTTCAATATATTAAAGTGGTTTAATAAATGAACGACTCCATTGTACCCGCGCTTTTTAGCTAATTGAAAATCCTCAATACCTTCAGCACAATGAATATGGAAACCCGCATCAACTTCTGACCCAAGTTCAACTGCTTTCTTAAATGTTTTATCCTTGATCGTAAAACTTGCATGAAGCCCAAATAAAGCTGCGTGCATTGGATTCTTATTCTTCTTAACTTTCTTTAGATATCTAATATTCTCCTCAAGACCTTCGTTCCGAATTTTTGCACCATCTCTATCTGAGACTTCATAACATAATATACTTCTAAGTCCAACCTTGTCAAAAGCTTTCTCAATCTTATCAAGTGACCCTGCAATAGAATTGGGAGATGCATGATGATCAATAATTGATGTGACCCCTTGCTTCACTGCATCAATTAAAATTACCAGCGTACTGTAATAAACATCTTCAAGTGTAAGTTTCTTATCAAGTTTCCACCATAATCCTTTCAGGATATCAGAGAATTTATTTGGATTGAAACCAGGTAGTCCCATACCCCGGGCGAATGTTGAATAAAAATGCATATGCGGATTTATAATGCCGGGCATAACAATTCTACCTGAAGCATCAATAGTCTTTTTAGGACGTTTAAGTTTTTTACTCTTTAAATCCTTCATTGAACCAAATGCCTTAATCTTCCCTTCTTCCAGATAAACAAAACCGTTATTGATTACACGATCATTATTATCAAATGTAAGTATCACACCATTCTTAATCAATATAGTTGACATAATATCTCCTTAACAAAACCAAACTTTGTAGTAATTAGGGGGACTCCTTAAAAGAGTTTCCCCCCTAATATCAAATTTATTATATCTCTATCTTTCTAAAATTATCCATTCCTTGGAATATTGAGCACGGTCTTCAATGAAAGCCTTGAACGATTTATAAACACTTGAAGGAAACATCTCAGCTGTTCTATAATATTCATCCTTGAAATATATCTTATTACCTTTTGTTTTAAATTCTGCGGTATAAGAAATACTATCTTCAACTTTCTTTTCAAGTTTCTTAGGAATATAATAAACCTTATAGCCTTTAGGATATGTTAATTCAACATTATTAGAATAATACGAGATCCCATTCCATTTCATAGGGAATGTCCTGGTTGGTTTGCCCACATTATACGCGCCATACCTGATTTCAGGAATTTTAAATACGAAGAATTTCTTTCCTGCTACGATTGCATAATCCTTAATTCTATATTTAATTTTAATTTTAATTGGTTTATCTAATTCCTTCATATTTAAAATCTTATACGAGATCAGTTCAGCTTTTGTATCAGCGGCATTAACAATATTCTGGATATTTTTATCAATCTCTTCCTTCATTAAATCTTTATATGATCGGATTGTACCTGAAGCTGACCCATGAGCAGTAAAAGTCTTATCAACAATAATGGTGCCATTTGCTTGAAGAATCATTTTATAATCAGCTTTTGAGAACTCAATATCCTTATCAAATATTGGTATGGTTTCAAACATCTCTTTTCCTGTAACATTCAAAGCAATTCGATTCTGATATGATTTTGGCAGTTCATAAAGACCAAGTGTTTCATTGACTGGATATAGATAATAATTCCTATTATCTACTGTAACTTTTACGATTGCAGTTGAGAACTGTTCAATTGAAGGAAGTTCCTTATAAAATTCACCATAGCTTGAAGGTGAAACAAGTAAAAATTCCGGATTTAAACCTGCTTCCTTCAAGAGTGCATAAAGAAAAAATGATTTATCAAGTGAATTCCCTGAACTCTTCTTATGAATCTCAGATATTTTCTTAGGTTTATAGCTATAGCTTCCCGGAGAAACATAAATGAACTTGATTTTTTTCGCAACATAATCATATAGTTTATTCAATATTTCAAAATCTGATTTTGAATCTTTAACAAGTGAATTCAATCTGGTTTTGAAATCTTCATTAGTATCTAAACTATCCTTGAGTGCAGTTTGATATTCAGATTTTATATCTTCCCACTGACCTTCCATTGTAACTGCAATCTTAGGGAAAATTAAATGATATGAAGGCATCATGTTCTCTCGGATAACTTCTTTTGAATTCTTTGAAATCCAGGTAAGAACTTTATAACCCTTCTCCTTGGACTCCTTGAACTGCACATCGCCCTTGTCTAATCTCTTTTCAACTGGTGGGAGATATTTCATGTTCTCGGGAATATAAACCTTTACAACTTTCTTAAATACAGGTTCACTTTCACGAAATAAACTCTCAACATAAAATGGCCTGAAAATATCATTTACCTTTCTGGTCTTCTTAACTTTAATATCTGAAATATCGCCAACCTTTACTTCCGGAACAGTTAGTTTTAAAGATTTTAATCTCTCGTAATCAGGGTTAGTTGAAAAAACAGAAGTCTTGGCAATCGCGTTCTCTTCAACGTGAAATAAACTGCCATCCTTCTTAATCGCTCGAGCCCAAAGAATCTCCATATCTTCGTTATCACCAAGAAAAGTAAATGATTGGGTGGCAATTGACCGACCGTCTTCATTCAAGGATTTCCTGATTAATCTAATTTCAACTTCTGAAGAATTATCAGGATTTAATTTGTAAATATATTCCTTGTAAAGAGTTACATAACTTGAATTGGGGTAATCCTTCTGGGATACTTCAATTTTAATTGCTTCATTTAGAATTGAATCTTTTAACTTTTCAACTTTTGAAAACTTATCTCCTGCACGGGTTTTACTAAGCTCAATTCGCATAACATCCGCAACTGTAAATTCCTTAATCTCACCTTTTCCATAAATCTTAAATTTAACCATACCTCCTGATATACTAAGGAGGCTCCCCTTATACTCCTCTCCCGCATTTGTAGTTAAAATATCTGCGGAGACAGAGCCTGAAAGGAAAATTAAAAATATTACCAATAAAATCCCAAATCGCTTTATCATTATTTTATACTCCTTTACTTTGTTGAGAAGAAGATTTGTTCTTGACTGAACTTTGATATCTTCTGTAAAAGTTTTTTATGTGACTGATAATCTTCCTTTTTAACCTTAGTCTTTAAAATCTTA
This sequence comes from Candidatus Mcinerneyibacteriota bacterium, assembly GCA_030630935.1. Lineage (GTDB taxonomy): Bacteria > AUK180 > AUK180 > JAQVHJ01 > JAQVHJ01 > DAOVMD01. Next base: position 3,114 of record DAOVMD010000219.1, read on the forward strand.
ATATGATCTTCATAAATTAAATGTCCAGCCTCAACAACATAAGAACCTTTATAATCAATATATTTCGATTTATAACGAACTGGTTTTGGGATATATTCAATTTTATAGTTCTTTGGAATTTTAATTTTGTATTTGTATCCTTCCATCTTTACAGAACTATAAACAAGATCATATCGCCGTGTCTTTAATCCTACTTCCGGGAAACGATGGGTTACGGGCATCTTAAAAATCACAAGATCGTGAGCAAAAACAGGATACTTGGGAAGTTCATAGTTTATAGAGGTCTGTAAAGGTTCGGAAATTGTCTCTTCATTTTTAACAACCAATTCCTTTAATTGAGCTCCTGGTGAAATTGAATTCAGGTAATCCTGGAACATTTTTGTTCTATACTCACCTTTATACATCTTGAACAAGCCTTTAAATCCCATTTCATAGTCACCGTAAAAAAGCCATTTCTCTGTAATCTTAAGGTCACCAGTTTCGGTTAACTCACCTTCTGTCTCGCGTAACCAGGAATTCTCTTCCGGCTTATTATCGGGGATGAAACCGATTTTCCTCGTAATCTCATTCACGTATGAAATTCCTTTATCACTTGTCGGGAAATATGGATACCTGAATGGCGGGCTGGTAGAATCTAAAATAATTGTTTTACCGTCTAAAATTACTTCGGTAATCGCATGATTCGCATCCATCATAGGAATATCCCTGATCGCAGTACTGTCACCTCGAGTTCTAACTGAAATCGGGTAAGATTCAATCTCAACAACTTTGAGCATGGTTGAAAAGAGAATTGCCTTATCAATACAATCACCATAACCGTTTGTCATTGTCTCAAGAGCAGGATGACCAGTCCAACCTGTTGAGATATCTCCTTTAATTGAGATGTATTCAATGTTCTTCTGAACCCAATGATAGATCGCGGCTAATTTCTCTTCTTTCGTCTTAGCTTTTGCGGTGGTAACTATTTCATTTACTTTCTGTTCAATCTCAGGCGTAACAGCAATCTTCTCCTTAATTAATTTATTGGACCAGCTCATTAAAAAATCCCAGGAGGGAGTTGTTGTAAATGCAATCTTAGGTAAAACATCGCCTAAGCCCGGCATCATTATTTCCTTAATTAATGGCGGTGTATCAAAAGTCTCCCAGGTGTAGATGAGATTCTCTCCATCTTTAGTAATTTTCGGAGTTTTTGATTTGGCGGGCATATTTCGTGTCGCAAACTGCAGTTTCTTATCCTTGGGTATGATTATTTTGATCTTGGAATGTACAACAGGTTCCGTTGATGCAAAATACCATCTTCCCTGGAAAATATCCGGATTGAAAGGATTAAAATATTTCACAACATAATCAAACTCAACTAAATTACCAACTTCAACATTTGGTAATGTAAATGAAAATACTTCACCTCTGCTATAAAACTTTGCACCTGCGGTAGGTTTTGCAATCTTGATAGATTTTGGATCCATATCATAAATCTTACCATCAGGAGTTATTGTTCTACCACGATTAACTTCAATCTTGAATCGGGATTTATCAAGATAATGACCCATTTTACCCCAACTCTTAGCTGAAGGCTTAAGAATAATACCTATAACTTTGGTATGATTCTCACGAGTTCCATCAGGATATAAAGTCCAGGTACCTTCATCTACAATATTAATACCTTCAACATCAGGATATTTCTTTAATGTTTCTTCGGCTATCTTGAAGTATTTCTTGTACTTCTCAAATTCCTTCTCATCTACCTTTACGGTTTCCTGGGTCGTGACAGACTCTTGAGTCTGCTTCTCACCAAAAGTGATCTCGCGAATATCATTCTTATCCACCTTGACCTGCTTCCCATCCTGATCAAATACAAATACCCCATTCTTGTACTTTAAAAGGGTACTCTTCTCAATAGGTTGGTTTCGGTAATCAATACTTACAGGAACCGGAACAGGTTTCTCACACCCAGATAATATGACTGTGAAAATCATAAGGGCTGCAAGAAGTATTAAAATTTGCCGTTTCTTCATCTAACGCCTCCTTTTTAATATTAAATAACACCGTATTTCCTAATTATATCAGATAAAATACATAAATGCAAGAAAAAAAATAGTTTCACTTCGCTCCACAATGAAGAAGTAAAAATGAAAAATGAAGAATAAAGAATTATTTGCTTTATGTATTATAACGCTTTAGTTCAGAGCGATATTTCTTAGTATAAAATATTTTTTATTCTTAGACAAAACATTAGATTGCTGCACTTTGCTTTAGCGCGTGGCTGGAGTGTAACGGAAGTTATCCCGACGCGTCGGGACAATGACAACAAACGTTTGCAATTTCAAAAACGTTCGAGAAATCGGCTTATCAATTAATAATTATCAATGGTTATTGGCAAGATAAAAGGAGACCGGAAAATGGTTGACTTTTATGAAGATAAAATGTATAATAAATGAACAAAATAATAAGAGGAATTATGATCAAAAAAAACTGTTTAAATTTAGAGAAAAAGTTAACCGTATGCATTTTGAAGAGGGTATTGTAAAGAATGAGATCATTAGGAGAATGCATTCAAATAAGAAGTTTGTACTAAGATGGACACAATCACCGAATCAGAATTTCGAAGAAGACAATAGAGGTTGGAAAAAGGGTAAAATGAGAAAATGGGATGAGAAGACATTAAATAGGATAAAAGAAATTCATAAATTTCTAAGTAGTGATTCATCCAAATATTTTACAGGAGCTACAGCAATTACTCAAGAGTGGATAAAGAGATATCCGAAAGAAA
>DAOVMD010000335.1 GCA_030630935.1 Candidatus Mcinerneyibacteriota bacterium
AAGCTATATCGAATATAATGATAATGTCGAGATCATGGCAGAGATTGATACTGATAAAGGGATTTCTCATTGGGTTGGTCAGAATATAAAGTTTTTCCCAAATCTCGTGAAGTGGCCTGATTGGCCGGGTGGAACAGAGCAGCCTGATTATAGTTATATTTATGATTGGGTCTATACGATTGATGGAGCAATTGATTCTTCAAAAGTTAAGGACGGGTATTCAATATCACGCGATGAAAAATCAACTGATACTAATTCTGCCGATGATTGGTATATTAATGAGGCTCCTACTATCGGTCGGGATAATACCGATTCAGTAAATCCAAATGTAACAATTTCTGATATTGTAATTGAGCCAAATCCATTTCTTAATGATGGCTCAGACCCCACAAGAGTTTATTCAATAATTGCATTTTCTCTCAATACGCAAGCGGTGGTTACAGTTAGAATCTATGATATCCGAGGAAAAGTCATGAGAACCTTAATTAATAAAACCGATGTTGCAATGGGAGATTTTAATATAAAATGGTTCGGAAATGATAATAAAAATAGACCTGCACCAATCGGGGTCTATATCGTTTATATTGAAGCAGTTAACGATGTCTCCACAGCAGTAAAGAAGAAAACTGTTGTGGTTGGGAAAAAACTATAATCTTGTGGAGGTAACAATGCATAAAAGAATATTAATTATAGGGATATTATTGATATTTCCCTTGCTGCTTGTTCAGGGAGCGTTTCTGGATAAAGAGCCGTCCTGTCGAGCGAGGGGAATGGGTAATGCGTTTACAGCGATTGCAGATGATTCATCTACTGTATTTATTAATCCTGCAGGTCTTGCATTTCTTGTCTCTCCACAATTTCAGACAATGTATTCAAGATTATATAATATGGAAGACTTGAGTTATGCTGTAATAAATTATACTCATCCGATGGGGAGACAGGGTTCACTGGGAACATATTCAATTAATATGCAGTCTTTTGGTTTTGAATTGTATAAAGAGCAGGTAATCGGTTTTGGTTTTGCAACGAGACTTGGAAATAGTACAGCCTTAGGTTTCAATTTGAAATTCATGGGCCTCGATATTGATACTGTCGGGACTGCAAGCACAGTCGGATTAGATTTTGGGATTTTACATATCTTAACAGATAAAATAAAAGTTGGAGTAATGTTCAAGAATATTTCTCAACCCAAGATCGGCAGTGAATATATATCCAGGGGAACAACAGTTGGGATTTCTTATAAGCTCTTAGAAAACCTTACCTTGACCTGTGACCTTTTTCAGGAGACCCCGGCGTCAAACGAAGGGTCAACTTATGGTTTCACAGACCTGCCCGATGAGATTCAGGCGGAGCTTGAGGATGAACTGAGTGAAGAAGAATTGGATTTATATGATGAGTATCTTGAAAACTTTAAGGCAATTAAGAAGGTCGATCCCGAGCTCAGGTTCGGAATGGAATATACAATTAATAAATACTTTATATTCCGGAGCGGGTTTAAGAAAGGACCTGATAACAATGTCAGGTATTCCGGCGGGTTTTCAATTTTAGTGAAAAATGTTAATGTCGATTATAGCTTTATTGACCATCCAACCCTGGGTGAGACTCATGGGATTGCATTGATCTTTGGTGAAAACATTCGAAGTGTCCGCGGAAAATCTGCGTCAGGGAAGATAGATTTAAACACCGCAAGCAAGGAAGAGTTAATGAGTCTGCCGCGAGTTGGAGAGAAGACAGCGGAAGCGATTATCCAATATCGAACAGAGCATAATGGTTTCAAGACAATTGAAGATATTATGAATGTTCCGAGGATCGGACCGAAGACCTTTGAAAAGATTAAGGATAAAATTACTGTTGGCACCGAAGTTTCTCCCGGGACATATAAGAAGCCGAGTTATACTCCTCCGAAACCCAAGCCAAAACCTACCGGTCCGGCAAGGGTTGTTAATATTAACACTGCGAGTAAGGAAGAACTTACGACCTTACCTGGGATTGGTCCGAAGAAAGCAGAAACGATAATTGAATATCGAAAAACCCATGGTCCCTTTAAAACAAAGGAGGACCTGATTAATGTTAAGGGTATTGGTCCAAAGAGTTTTGATAAATTAAAAGATTATATAACAGTTGAATAGGGAGTGAATATTATGAAAATTGAAAAATTAAGCATTCTGATTATTTCTCTTCTATTCATGGTTCTTACCTTATCAATTAATACACATGCAATTGATTATGGTATCACAACACTTGTGGATACGGAAGAGGATCTGGAAGATCTATATTACGGAGATGAGATAGACGAAGAGACATATCAAAACCTGGTTGATTTGATTAATAATCCAATCGATATTAACCGAGCAAGTAGGAGCGAGATTTATCGATTACCCGGGTTAACCGAGAAAGATGCAAAAAATATTTCTAAATATATCAAGAAACATAACGGGTTCCAGGATTATAAAGAAATCATGAAAGTGGACGGAATTGACAAAGGTAAGTATGAATCACTTCGTGCATTTGTCGAGGTCATTCCCCTCCCGATGAAAGTAAAGATTCGACCTCGAATTGAGAACGTGGTGAAGATAAATTATAAATGGGTTAAGGAGACCTCCGACGACCATTATAATTATGAAGAACCGTATCAGGAATTTAAAATTAAAGATACGATAAATAAAACTTATACAATTGCGGTAGTTGAAGCCATGCGCTGGGGCGCAAAGGGATATAGCATTTATGACGGCCCAACGATTTATGATGAAGACGGGGAGATAGAATATCAGACAGGGGATATTGTCCTTGATCCTGACGAGAGTTATTACCAGGACCTGAAAGGTTATTTCCTGATGGATCATTCGAAAGTACAGATTGTACTTGGCAATTTCCAGGCGGGCTTTGGTCAGGGTCTTGTTTTTAATGAATCAAACCGAAGATACTTACAGGGATTTAAAGGTGATATCCATTCATCACAGGATTATGTGAAGAACTATCTCTTTGGTGGCGGCGCTAGATATATTCATAGGAAATTTGAAGTTTCAGCATTTTATTCAAGTATGGATGATAAACTTTCTTATCAATCAGGACTTGTAGAGTATGATACCGAAGAAGAATATTTCGAGAGCTCAAGTTACCAGAAGAGTATCCCTGATTTTATTCATAACACTGTTACGGGCGGAAACTTCACATATAAATTTACCGAGGATAATAGAGTTGGTATGACATTTTACCATAATAAAGTTACATTTGCTGAAGAAGGCCGGTTGCCGGAACAGTATGGCCCTGAGCTTTTTGACACGGATATTTATGGTCTTGATTTCAATTATAAAGTCACGAATATAGTTGATATCGCGGGTGAATATGCAAAGATTGCCGATGCTGAAGAAGGAGAAGCTTGGATAGTTCGTTTGATTACGGATACAAAGACATTTGATATGGAGAATTCTATCCGGTCTTATGATAGAGATTTTACAAACCCGCATTCTTACGGTTTTGCTGAATGGGATTCATCCAGAGAATATTCCGATAGTGATGAAAGAGGCTTCTTCACAAAAATTAGATACAAGCATAAGGACTTCATCTTTGAAGGTGATTATGATATGTGGAAACATCCGTCAAACTTGGTAACCGATACAGAGTATAAGCTTGCAATGACATACCAGATGACGGTATCCAGTAAGATTAAAATTTCAAGAGAATGGCATGATGAAGATGTCGCCCGGGGAATGGAAGAGATGGAGGAAATAGATGAGCGGACATCCGATTCAAGGGTTACAACAAACTTTCAATTCGATACACAGAAAAATAAAATTAAATATTCCTTTAAGTATCGTTTGAAACAATATGTTGAATCTTCTTCACCTGAGTATAAGAAAAATAATTACTACAGGATGAAAATGACCTATACTCCTTTCAAGGACTTGAAGTTTATCACCGAACTGAAATATAATGATGATAACCTTTACAGGAAACAGGATAATTCTTCCTATGAAGAGTATGTTGATTATCAGTTCAGGCTGGAACATTATCTTTTCAGAAGACACCTGAAATATACTCTTGCATATAAGAAAAGAGACTATATTGAAGAAGGGTCACTCAGGAATAAAGATAAACTGCCTGAAGAAACTTATAGGGCTTATTTATCAT
>DAOVMD010000010.1 GCA_030630935.1 Candidatus Mcinerneyibacteriota bacterium
AACCACGCGCTTCGCTTGGGTTCAGGATAAACTCCGGACGCAGAGAAAAACATAGCATCGCTTCGCTCTGCAATTAAGAATGAATAATGAACAATGAACAATGAAGAATGTTTTGCATTATAGATTACAATACTTTTGTTTAGAGCTATTGCTGGGGATGAAACCCCAATGCTCTTGCCTAATTATAATACTTATCCAAAGTACTAACTTTCACCCAAGTCCAGTTTGGACTGGCGCTTATTTGGGTTTACAAATATCTATCTTCAAGGGGAGCTTGCTCCCTTATTAATTGAAGTTTGATTTGCATTATATATAACAATACTTTTTTTAGAGACAATTATGAATTCTATGAAAACAATTCGTAGCCTGGGGGTTTACCCCAAAGAAAATGATAGAAAAACACACGGCATTTATGCCGAGTTCTGAAAACAATAATTTTTTAATTTATTCATTCGAAGACCAAAGTATTATCTCCCAAATAAAGTAGGGGTTAAGGGCATTAACCCTGATCGAATGAACTTAATCCTCCCGCATGAAATAATTATGGAGTGCATCACATGCTTTGCTCGTGATGCTATAACTCTGAAGTAAACATAATACTGCAACAAAATGCAACCCCCGTCCCTCCAAAGTTTCCTCTCGAATCGCAGCGAAGCGAAACTATATATGTTCGGTTAACAGAGTTGCTTTAGTTCGTCTTTATGCTGAGTATGAAAATAGAATAATATTTAAAAAAGAAATTGCTAAGTGCTTAAATATGATAAAAGTTAAGTGTAATATAGAAGTGCCTGTAAGATCAAAAGAATTTAATTTTTCTGTTTTTCTGATTTCTATAAAACAACTGTTCTCGGTTCTCTGTTCTCTGCTCTCGGTGAGGTTAACGGAGTTAACCGAACATGACATCCTCGTAGTAACTCATCATAGTTCCGACAAGAATTGAATTTAATTTTACTCTGTCATCATCACCTCTTGAAGGTAAGATAACAGGTTTTTTGGCTCCAGCTAAGATTCCTGCTTGGTTTCCACCACCGAATAATTCCATTAATTTATAAAATACATTTGCATCTTCGATTCTATGCATAATACATACGTCCGCATGCCCTGCAACTTCAGAAGTCAACTTCTTTATTTTTGCTTTCTCTTCAGATAAAGCAACATCTGCTGCCAACGGTCCATCAACAACTGCATTTATCCCCAGCTGTCCTCTTTCGGACATCTTTGAGATTATTGCGGCATCAAGAGTGGATGGCATTTTTGTATTAACAGTTTCAACAGCACAGACCATTGCAACTTTTGGTGTATTGATTCCAAGTGCCTCTGCAATATATACAGCATTCTTTAAAATATCAATTTTTTGTTGAAGGGTTGGTTCAATAATCATTGCAGCGTCTGACATTAAAAATAATCTTTTAAATCCAGTTGGCTGAAATATCGCAACATGTGATAATAAACCTTTCTTCCGTCGTAAACCATGCTCTTCATTCAGTATTGCTTTGAGGTAAGTACCTGTGTGAACCAGGCCCTTCATTAAAAAATCACCATTCCCTTCTGATATGAATTTTACTGATTCCATTGTTGCTTTATGAGAATCCGGGTAATCAAAAATCGTACACGAAGTTAATTTAAAATTTTCTTCCTTTAAAATTTTAGTGATAATCTTTTTATCACCAAAGAAATTTATTTCAATTAACCCTAATTTGTATGCATCGATTGATGCTTTTATAACATTTTTTTCATTTGCTGCTGCAACTACAAGGTTCTTTTTTCCTGCTAACTTGGAAAGTTCTAAAATATCTTTTTGGATTTCTTCAAATGTAAAAAATGGTGAAAGCTCATCCCATTTCTTTTTTAACTTATCCATTCTATTCTCCTCTTTAACTATTAAATGGGTTTTGGGAAGAATTGATCTGTATATTCTTTAGCGGTCTCTTCCTTATTCAGGACTCTTAGGGCACCCATTGCAAGGGCTTCCATTTCAAATTGACCCGGGAAGATAAACAGTTCACCCAGAAATCCGACCCTTTCTTTTAAGCATTTTATTAATAATTTGGACCTTGCCCAACCACCGGTAATTATAATTCCTTCAATTTCACCTTTTAAAACAGTCGCTTTTGCTCCGATGTGCTTTGCAATCTGAAATATCCAGGCATTGAATATTGTAATTGCTTTTTCATCCCCATCATTAACCATGTTTTCAATTTTAATTCCATCATTTGTTCCAAGATATGCAATTAAGCCGGAGTTCTTTGTAAGCTGTTTCTTTAACTCATCTTTCGTAAATTCACCTGAGTAACAGATGTCTATCAGCTCTTCAAGCGGTAGTGTTCCGGCCCTTTCCGGTGAGAACGGGCCTTCTCCTAATAATGCATTATTTACATCAATCAAATGTCCCTTTTCAAGAGCAACAACTGATATCCCTCCACCAATATGTACGGCAACAAAATTTATTTCTTCTAATTTCTTATTTAATTTATCGCAGGCCTTTCTTGCAGCTGCTTTAATGTTCAAAACATGAGCTCTGCACCTTCTTCGTATCTTGGGGTAACCTGAAATATAAGCTTCTTTACAAAACTCATCAACGGAAACTGAATCAACAATAAATGATGGAAGGTCACCATATTCTTTTGCAATTTCATCTGCAAGTAACGCACCTAAATTACTCGCATGCTCCCCCCATTTTAAGTTCCTTAAATCTTCAAGCATAGAAGCATTGATTTTGAATGTCCCACCCTCAAGCGGGTGAAGTAAACCGCCTCTTCCTACCACTGCAGAAAGATTGTTTTCTAATGTGAAGCCTTGTTTTTTAAGTTCTCCAAGAATGATTTCCTTCCTGAATTTATCTTGATCAGTAACTTTTGCGAATGCCTTTAAATCATCCGCCTTATGCCGAATATCATCCTCTACTACAAATGCATTTTTCTTGATTGAGAATAAACCGTATTTTGTTGAAGTGGAACCTGGATTAATTACTAAAATATAATCAGACATTTACTCCTCCTTATTGTTCTCTTTTAACCATTTTGAAATACCTAAATTTTTTAATCTGAAATAAACATCAACCCTTCGTAAACTTTCATTTATTAAATTAATTAACTCTTGATTGATTGTTTTTTCCGGAACAACTAATCTGGAATGGAATTCGAATTTCTCGTATTGCCAGTGAATGACTGTCTTTAACGCTGGTAACCCCTCTTTATTTCCTAAACGTGCTCCGATGATTTGACCTTCTTCAATATAAATAGTTCCGGTCTCATCCTTCCTCTCTACTATCAGGAAACCAGTTTCCTTGGTTAGATTTAGTAGTATCAGAATATTACTTAAATTAATATCAAGAAGTGTTCCTTCAATCTTCATTTGATCAGCTCACCTTTTTTCTCTAAATAACTCTTTGCACAGCTATTTGAATAGAATCTAATCTTCTTAATCAAGTTGGCTCGCTCAAAAACAGCAATTGCCTTTCTTGCATCTAAAATATTGAAAATATGAGATAATTTTAAGGTGAATTCGTATGCAGGAAATAAAAGATCTAAATCGAGGAGCCTTTTAATCTCTGATTCATATGAATTTAATAGGTTAAATAAAAATTCTGCTGATGCAGCGTGAAAGTTATATTCCGAGAATTCCACTTCTTCTTGAAGATGGATTTCTTTATATTTAACTCCTTCTACCCATGTTATCTCGTGAATGGAATCAACATCTTGAATATACATCGCTAATCTTTCAAGTCCATAGGTAATCTCAACAGGGATTATTTTCAATGATATTCCGCCAACCTGTTGAAAATATGTGAATTGAGAAATCTCTTGACCATCAAGCCAAACTTCCCAGCCTAATCCCCAGGCTCCCAGTGTGGGAGATTTCCAGTCATCCTCAATATACCGGATATCATGATCCTTCATTGATAAACCTAAAACTTCAAGACTCTTAAGATAAAGTTTTTGAATTTTCTCCGGGGCAGGTTTGATTACTACCTGAAATTGATAATATCTCTGCCACCTGTTAGGATTCTCTCCAAATCGACCATCCTTAGGACGACGGCAAGGCTGGACATAAGCTCCGGAAAAACTCTGTGAACCTAAAGAATTAAAAAATGTTGTAGGATGAAAAGTTCCAGCTCCAACTTCAATATCAATTGGCTGATGTATTATACATCCAAAATCTCCCCAATATCGCTGAAGTTTAAAGATGATTTCTTGAAATGTTAAAGTTTTTTTCATATAAATAATGTATTCCTAAATTTGTGAAAAAGTATAACAAAAATTATAACATAAGTCAAGACATTTTTTTATTGGGATGTTACAATAATAAAATATTAATGTTAATTACTATCAATATTCGGTTAACTTTGTTAACCTCACTGAGAGCAGAAAACACTTTACATTATCGCAGATAAGAATTCCTTGGCAATGAGAAGCATAATTATGTATAATAGGATATAGAAAAAACCTTTTTTTACAGAGACTTTTACGAGACTTGTAAGGGACTTTTATAAATTGAGAAAATTGGAATTAATATAAGGTCTTACTTAGGGATATACTTTTTAAAGGTTTTAATTAGATAAAAGGAGGAGGTCATGAAATGGGATGATTCTGAATATAGGGATTTAAACGAAAAGATAATCCGTTGCTTTTATAATGTACATGATACTTTAGGACCAGGGCTATCAGAAAAAGCTTATCATAGGGTATTATTAATTGAACTCAAGAAACATTTCAAAAAAGTTGATAGTGAAAAAGAGTTTCCGATATATTATGATAAGGTTGAAATTGCCCGGTTCATTCCTGATATTATAGTTGAAGAAAAGATTAATATTGAAGTTAAAGCGGTAAGTGAGTTAAATGAAAATCATCAAGCTCAACTAATAACTCAGCTGCGAGTTTCTGAAGTTTTAATTGGATTTCTTATCAACTTTGCAAATAAGAAGCTAAAGTTTAAGAGGTTTGATAATTTCTTTGAAATCGAAAAAAGAAATCTTATAATTAAATAAAGAGAATTTTTGTTTTATTCCTTTACAAGTCTCGTAAAAGTCCCTGTTAAAATTCTTTCTTTTTTTTTAAGATAAGGAAGATTGTTAAAATTGTTCCTGAATAAATTTTAATCTTTCTTTTGCGCAATCAACTAATTGTGAATGGGGAAAACCCTTAATAAAGTTGTTAAATTCTTTTTTTGATTTATTATATTTTTTTAATTGAAATAAGATATCAGCAATTTTAAATTGTACAATCTCTTTCAGGTGAATAGAAGATTCTTTAGAGATTAAAATTTGTTTTAATGATTGAATTGCTAAAGGTAATTTATCTAAAAAAACTAATGAATAAATTTTTTCAAGTTTAAGTTTTTCTGAATTATTCAAGGTAAGTTTTATTAATTATTTTTTTCCGGTTCTTTTTTCTGTTTTTCAATCTCTTGAAAAGTATCACTTGTCACAATATTCTTTACAGGGTCATACTTAAATCCATTCCCGAAAGAATCCTTTGGTTCAGACCCGATATATCCCTTTTCAACTAGTTCCCTGATATTCTTAGGTTTACGCATATTATCCATTTCGAAAGTAATAATTGCTGTTTCTATCAATTTGATCTTCATATTAATATCATGTCTTTGTGCAGTACTCAGTGTTTGAATGTTCACTTCAACATACTGTTCAGCAGGTTGGCAACTTAAACAGAAAACAAGAGAGCTTAAGATTATTAATAATATTAAATTCTTCAATTTAATAACTCTCATTTTAAGATTCCAGGTCACCGCTAAATACAAATTTCATTTCCCCAAATTGGACTAAATCCCCGAATGAAATAATTTTTATATCAACTTTCTCACCATTGACATATGTTCCATTTGAACTATCAAGATCTGTTAAGATATAATGATTATCCTTAAACTCAAGCTGGGCATGTTTTCTTGAAACAGTCGTATCAACAACAACAATATCTACTCCCTCACTACGTCCTACAGTAACAGAGGTCTTTTCAATGGGATATCTTTTTCCTTCTGAGCCGGGATTGCGGGAGAGGAAATATGGGCGGCCAAGCTTTGTAATATCTTCTTTCTCAAACGCAGTAATTATACTAGTTTCTGTCTCATCTTCATAGCCAATGCCCTCATCATAAACAATAACATAATTAGCAACTTCAACCTCATCATTATGAGTTAATAAATGTTTCATAATTTTAATACCCTGAATATAGCTTCCGTTATCTGTATCAAGATCAATAAATATAAATCCTTCATCGGACTTCTTTATTTTAGCATGAAAAGGTGCGACTAAAATATGATCCAGAATAACATCATTTGTGGAATCTGCACCTAATGTTAACTCGTCCTTATCCAGATTAACTATCTTTAAGACATTTGACCCTTCTTTAATTATTAGTTTCTCCATTGCTTCTCCCTAAAAGAATATTGTTTTACTTTTTAATTACTATCTACCAAATAACAATCTATCAGCTAAGACATCAGAAAGATTTGCATCTCTAATTTTCTGAGCTGCTGCTTCAACATTATAAGCGGTTCTTTTGTATGTTATTTCCTGTTTATCCATATCAAATATAACATACGAAGAATCTCGAATCCCGTCACGGGGTTGCCCTACACTACCGACATTAATAAAATATTTATAATTTTCATCAAGTGTGATGTCCTTTGGTGATAACATTACAACTTTATCTGCTAAATCTTTTGTAAAAATAATTGGTTGATGTGAATGCCCGATAAAGCAAGCTTGCTCTTCGGAAATTTTAAAGAATGCTGTCTTTGCATCATCAGTATTAAGGATATAATTCCAATTCTCTGGGAATAAAGGTGATGAATGAACTAACATAATTTTTTCAGCATCATCTATATATTTTACATAGTCAAGGTGCTTTAAATAATTTATACTTTCATCTGTTAACGCATTCTGAGTCCAAATTGCAGCTGCACGGGCATAGATATTAAAGTATTCAAGACTAATCATTCCCAAACCTGCAGCATCATGATTTCCGATTATTACTTTTGAACAATTCTCTTTAATTAAATCAACACATTCATTTGGATTAGCGCCATATCCAACAATATCTCCTAAACAAAAGATATCATCGACATTCTCATTTTTTAAAGCTTCCAAAACAGTAGTTAAGGCTTCCAGGTTTCCATGTATATCAGAAATTATTCCAAATCTCATTACTTGAGAACTCCTTTTTTCATAACAGTTATTTTATCCAGGATTCCATTAACAAATTTATTTGAATCTGTATTTCCAAACTTTTTTGCAACTTCAATTGCTTCGTTAATCGAAACCTTTCTTGGAATATCACTTCTACGAGTTAGCTCATAAATCGCAAACCTGAGAATATTCCTATCAACAAAAGCCATTCTTTTAATGATCCAGTTCTTGGCATGTGACTCAATGAGCTCATCAATCTCTTTTATATTATTAAAAGTGCCCATCACTAAATCACTGGCATATTCAATAACAGTCTTCTTCTCAACTTCAGTGAAGTGCTTCCAAAAAATTTCAAGAGCGTCTTCAGGGGTATATTTAATTACATCAATCATATAAAGAACTTGCATAGCATATTCCCGTGCAAGCCTACGACCCTGAATGAAACTTAGTTTGTTATTTTTCTTTTTAAATCTTTCCATAAAGATCAGACATTTCAAGAACAGACAAGGCAGCATTAAATCCGCGATTCCCAGCCTTTGTCCCCGCTCTCTCCATAGCTTGTTCAATCGTATCAGTTGTTAAAACTCCATAAATTACCGGGATAGTAGATTCGATACTCATGCTTGCAATACCTTTCGATACTTCTGCCGCAACATAATCAAAATGAGGAGTATCACCCCGGATTACTGCACCTAATGCTATGATTCCATTATACGATTTGTTCTTTTTCTTTGATTTGAGAATCTTCTGAATCGCAGAGGGTATCTCAAATGAACCTGGAACCCAATAAATATCAATATCATTTCCGTTGACACTATGTCGTTGAAAACAATCAATCGCGCCTTCTAGTAACTTTCTGGTAATGAGCTCATTAAATCTGCTGATAACAATACAGAATTTCTTACCTTTACCTACAAATTTACCGCTAATCTCTACCATTTTATCGCTCCATTGGTTTTACAATATTTTATTATAACATTTTTCAATATTAATGTCAACATTTTTATTCATATTACATTTTTAACAATTTCTGAATTTATTCTCTGCTCAAATAATAAAATTCTTTGAGTTTAATATCCTTCGGAGATACGGGATTAATAATTTCTGCAATCAATCGAATCCTTTAGCACCAATAGCTCTAAACAAGTGCATTGTACTCTTTAAAGCAAACAATTATTCATTTTTCATTGTTCATTCTTACTTGCTGAGCAAAGCGAAGCTACTATTTCACAACGACAAGTTTCCCGGTTTTCTTAATTCCGGAATTTGACTCGATGACATAGATATATACTCCTGATGCAACTTTTTTATTATCATCAGTCTTACCTTTCCAGAGTAAATATCCACCATCAGCAAAAATTTTATATTCAGAGATATAAGATGAATCTTCATTACTTTTAAAAATTATACCTTTATTTAATGTTGCGATCTCCCTACCCCGGGCATTAAATATCCTGCAAGATTTTACGCCATCAGGAAGTTTATCTAAGATTACCCCGCCTTCCCAGGACCCGGTTTCGGGATTACCGTCAGTTGGTTTAAACGGATTGGGGTAACTCCTTACCGATTCAAGGTCACCATATAATAAGTTGTTAAGAGATTTACCTGAGAAGAATTTTATCTCACCATCTTGAGGAATTACTACTGAAATTCTTTCTGCAACACTATCGAGTCTTCCATTATACTCGCCGGAATATCCGCTTTGTTCGGAGTTCCAGCTATAAATACCCATTGCTTTAGATTTATTATTTTTATATCCGATAAAGTCATTCCCGACTTTATCACGGTCTTCAATTTTTGAAAGGTCATACCATGAGACGAGCATAGTTTTTAAATCAGGAGAAATCCCGCCATAGACTCTCAGGTTATTGGGATTTCCTGAGTATTTTGCTGTAAGGAAATCATCCCCTGTATTTATACTTATCCTTTTACTCCAGCCGTCAGGATTCGAGAATTCAATCTCTGCATAGTTCCCGGGTCCTGCATTAATGACAGTTACAGAGTAATCTCTGTTATCATTATCATCGCAGAAAATTCCCGGATGTCCACCAGTATCTCCATCGCCTTCACCACCCCAATTGGACATTGAATTTCCAACTATCACCTCACCGTACTTATTAAAAACCCACATTGCTCTTCCGCCTTTTCTCTCAAATATTGCACAGACTTGATCATTGAAAATTGCCCATTCGAAATAACCACCCCCGTCAAAATCATCAATTTCTATCCCTGAATAATTTGGAAGGTTATCAAGCCATTTTGCTCCATACGCAAAGCACCCGGCATACCTAGTATGGTTAGACAGGTTCTTCTGCCAATACGCAATCTCATCTCCTGTCCCGAGATGCCATGCAGTTTCATAAAGCATTCCCATTAAAGTAATCCAGCCAACCTGGTTAATGGAATTACCGAAATCCCCGGGATATTTTGGGGATGAATTTAAAGCTTTTATTATTCCTGCAGTTTTTGATCCGGGTTGAAGGTAATCATAATCTGCATTGGAAATGTCAATCTTACTATTCTCTCTTAATTTTGTAACTCCGAATTTCCAAAGGTCTTCAAAATCACCAATCACACTATTATTATTAAAATCAGTAACCGGGTCTTCAGTACCCTGGCATTCCCAGGACTCTGTCGTTACAAAAGATTCTTTACCCCAACCTTGAATAGAATCGTCATACCAGTAATCATAATTACCACCGGTCCAAGATTGGAGATATGAATATGCAGTATATGGTATATCAATTGTTGGTGCGGTCTTATTAACACCCCACCACTCAACCGCTTCAGAAACATGGATTGCCATAACCCAACCCTGATTTGAAATCCAATTAATATTACTGTCGTAAGCAGCGGTATTATCCCACCAGTCTGCAACACCAGCGGCTTTCTCCCAATCATCACCGTAAATACTTACCAGATCCTGGTTGGAATGGGAATTTAGCCATTGTAGATGATCATAGAACCAACCCCCGGGATTCTGGACTCCGGAAGTATTAAGCATATTCTCATTTGCAACATAATCAATGAAGGCGACAAAAACCTGCTCACCATTACCATTCCACATCTGATGAATCTGCTGATATAATGTCCCGGGCATATACCAATCGTGAGCTGTGTTCCCGTCAAGAACAACAGTTGGTGCACGCCAGCCATTAATTGATTCATACCCATAAGTACATGCAAAATCATGGAGCAGCCAATTCTTCCACGTCCTTTCAGGAACCCAACAAACTTTTGAACGGTTAGTGTTATTCCCATTCGCAGTCCCAACAGGATTAATAAGGTTGGTCATTATTTCCTTGAAATATTGTAATGCGAAAATATTCATATCCTCATCAGCATACGGCATTATATGTTCCGCATAAGCTCCACCGACAATCTCAATCTGATAGGAGTTAGCCATACCATGAATATTATATTGGTCATTACCCTGAAGCATATAATCATCATCTTCGCCCCAAGCATACGATTGGGCTAACGTACCTGAAATATGTAAGTCAACTGCAACATTATTATAAACATGAGAATCTATCGTTGCCCAAAATCCAGGACGGGCATCATGACGACCTGCAAGGTCACCAGAACTCATGTCTCCACCCTGACGGTTACCGTGCCAGGTAATATTCTGATTACCGTGATGGACAAAAGCAACTTTAGCAGTAGAAAAAACAAGGGCGGGTAATAATAAGATTAATGATAAAATAATAACCTTGAAGTTTTTCATTGGAAATCTATTTCTCCTTTAATAGTTAAAGTATAACAAATTTTTAGATAATTGTAAAGTGAAAAAATAAACTTTCGCTTCGCTTCGCTCTGCAAGTAAAGAGTTGAATGCATGCTTCGCATGCGTTCAAGTGTTCAAATGTTCAAATGCTATTGTAGAGATGTACAAATGCACATCTCGGTGAAATTATTTAAAAACAAAACCACAGATATTTCATTGCTTTGGTTTAGAGCAATAGTTTTTAACAGAGATTTGAAGCGGAGATTCAGGAAACATGATAATATGGGATAAAGAAAAGAATAGATAAATTCCTGTTCAATCTTAAGTAAGTAAATTATTTCTTTAGCCATTGTTCTATTCTTTTTAACAATCCCATTTATCATGTTATCTCTGTTAAAAATACATTCTTTTCGGGCTAGGAGTTTACCCCGAATTTACTTCGGGGCGCTTGCGTGGCTAAAAAATAGGCGTTTTATATTAAGTATCTGCAGCTCTAAACAAGTATATTGCAATCTATAATATAGCGGTGTGTTCAGTGTGTTCAGTGGTTAAAAAAGCATTCTATAATAATTTTAAGCATAAACAAAGGGTCTCAAAGACCCCATAAGTAAAGGGAGTTTACCCCCTTCTTTGAATAATTAAATTCTAAAGGTATATGGACTGAATACATATTTTCCCTCTACAGGTTTACCATCCTTTAATGCCGGATTAAATTTCGCTTTTTGGACAGCTTTTATAACTGCATTATCGAGGATATTTCCTGCAGATTCAATAATTTTGTAATTTATGACATTCCCATTTATATCAACTGTAACCTCAATCACAACTTTTCCTTCAAGTCCCATCTGACGTGCTTTAGGAGGATACTCAGGGGTAATCTTTGAAGTTAATTTTGGTCCTCGAGTCTCTCCCTTCGGTTCTGGTATCGGCTCTGGTTTAGGAAGCGGCTGCGGTTCGGGTTCTGGCTCTGGTTCTGGTTCAAGCTTAGGTTTGGGCTTTGGTGTTGGTTCCGGTTTAGGTAGCGGCAGCGGTTCGGGTTCTGGTTCTGATTCAAGCTTAGGTTTGGGCTTTGGTGTTGGTTCCGGTTTAGGTAGCGGCAGCGGTTCTGGTTTGGGTTTGGACTCTTTTAATAGTTTATCTATTTCCTTTTCGAGGTTGTTTAAACCGAAAGGAGAATAGCCTACAATATGGCTGGCAACTTTGCCTTCTTTATCAATAACTACTAATGCAGGAATAGCATTAATGCCATAAGCTGAATTTACTTTGTTCCCGGTATCTAATAGAGTAGGAAAATCATTTACTCCTAATTTCTTAATAAATTTATCATAATCTTCCTTTTTCAAGTTCTCGGAATTAATAGTAAGGAAAATGAAATCATCACGGTTTTTGTACTTTTCCAGAATCGGAATCAATTCCTTCATTTCTTTTACACAGGGTGCGCACCAGGTAGCCCAAAAATCCATTACTACAACCTTCCCCTTCAAATCAGATAATTTCCAAACCTTACCGTTAATATCAGTTAATTCAAAATCCGGGGCGGGTTTACCTAAAAGTTCGACAGACTTTTCATCATTTGAATCGAGGGGAATAATGTCCTCTGTCATTTTAAAAAATAATGAAAATGTAAGGATTTTAGATTTTGGTTTCAGGTCAGATGAAATATTATCTCGACCAACGTAAAATGACCTCATTAAATAATAAGGTTGGGAAACCTGTAAACTGTAGTTCCCAATATTAATTATTAATGAAGGAGAAAAACTGGTTAGGTTTCCATCTGTCTTATAAGAAGATGTATCTGTTAAGTTACTGCTTGAGAATAATTCCAATTTAGTTTTACCGCCAAGAATATCAAGACCAATAAAGATTTTTAATTTCTTGAATTGAAATAAACGATAATAGATTCCTACATATAAATGGGGAAATTGCCTTTTTAATTTTATCCCTGAATTTAAACCATCTACTTCTTCACTTATGAACATTGATTCTTCAATTAGAAAAAGGGGCAGTCCAAAGCGTAAGTAGAACTTTTTAATCTCAAAACTTAATGAGAAGAAGGAAAAAACATTCGCAGATTGCATATTATATGTGTAGTCATCAAGGGTTTTTAACCTTAAATCAAAGTCACCTTCTATAATTATATTGTAATCATAAGAAATGTTGACACCAGATGCTTGTAAACCAAGCATAATGAATAAAATTAAAAATAAACCTGTGAATAAGTTTTTCGTTTTCATAGAACTCCATATTTAATTAAAGTATAACAAATTTTTAGATAATTGTAAAGGGGAAAAATAAACTTTCGCTTCGCTACACAATGAAAAAGGAAGAATGAACAATGAAGAATGAAGAATGAACAATGCTTTGCATTATTAATTAAAATGCTTTTGTTCAAAGCAATATTTCTTAGTGTAAAATTTTTAATTACCCTCAAATATCAAATAAAACAAATACTTTACTATTTAATGTTAAAGCAACAGAGTTGCTTTAGAATGGCGTACTTAAACGCATGCAAAGCATGCCTTGATAAACATTTGAACAATTAAACAATAGACGTGCCATGGCACGTCTCTACAATAACACTTGAACGCATGTAAAGCATGCCTTGATAAACACTCGAACTATTGAACATTTGAACACTTGAACTATTAAATTCTTTATCTTGACTTTTAAATGTCTCTGTTGTATAATCTAATTATGAAGAAATTTCAAGTTTTTATAACTCTTTTTTATTTGCCGGTATTGATTTTGAGTTTTATACCTGCTCAAACTTACTGTGATCCTTTAGATATCGAGTGGTCGGAACCAGAGATTATTTCTTTGCAAGATAAAAATGATATCTTTCTAAAATCGGACTTGAGCATATTATTAGATGGTAATAAAATTGCAATAACCTGGATTAAGGGAAAAGTTGGAAACTCGAGTTTATATTTATTTTTAAAAGATGATTCAGGAAAAAGTATTATTCAAGTAACTAAGGGTCATGAAGACAGGGACCCAAGAATCTTTAAATTTAAAGATAAATATCACATTATTTTCTCAAGAAGAATTATCGAGACTAATAACGAGATTAAATCTTATATGACCCCTTCAATCTTAATGATAACCGATTCTACTAATTTACAAGATTGGAGTATCCCCAGAATCATTAGAATAAATTTGAAGAATCAGGATAATCATGAACCATTTATTTTTATAGATGGGGAAAATCTACGAATTCTCTGGACTACGGGAAATTTTGAATTTGAAATATTTTACTCTGAAACAACTGATTTAAAAACCTTCTCTGCACCAAAAAGATTATTTAACCTGAAAGGGCCTATTCATTATCCTTATCTTTTAAAGACTAAAAATTCAAAATGTCTATTATTCTTTCAATTAAAACACAGCTTATATTTTAGTCAATCACTATATTTTACTGCCTGGAAAAAACCCAAGTATATGATGAAACATTCTTCACGGGAGTATCGTCCTGCAATTATTCAACTCCCGGATGAACGAATCCTGGTCTTTTTCAACTCAGCTGCTTTTATTTGGTACACAGAAAATCTTGAGAAATATAATTATGATAACTGGTTCAAGCCTATTCAATTAAATCTGAAAAAATCCAATGAGAAATTTAAAGACTATATGATTCAGGAAATACACCCGGTTATTGCACAGGATAAAGCCGGAAACCTGCATCTGACCTGGTCAAGTAAAAGAAATGGGCTATGGAATATCTATTATTCAGCAGGTAAAGTTGAGAAAAACACAAAATGAAAATAAAATTTAATATTAGTTATAGACAGATTTTTCTTGACAAAAATTTCAATTTTTGATATAATGCTATTGAGGTATAACTATGGGCGAATTAAAAGATAGAAAATTTAAAAGAATTGAGTCATTGAATCTGGTATCATTCACTCATTTTGACAAGAATATGACTCCGGATTCTGAAGGTGCCGCAAGAACTTTAGATATTAGTGAGAACGGGATACTTCTTGAATTTTACCAGGAATTTGAAAATGGAACTTTCTTTGAGATGGAGATAGCTATTCACGATGTAATTATAAATGCTAAGGGAAAAGTTATGCGATGTCAAAAACAAGAGAAAGAAGAAAAATTCGATATTGGGATTCAGTTCATTGAAATATCTAATGAAGATAGAAAGGCTATTGCCGATTTCTTGAAAGGTTAATTAATCAAACTTCATTAATACTTCATCACTATCACTCAATATTTTGAAATAATACATATTATTCTTTAATTTTTCTTATTCTATACTAAACATCTCTGCACGGGGAAATCTGAACAAGTCTCATTAATTCAGTAAGTTATGAAAATGAATTGACTTTTTTTTACTTTTATGATATAATTTAGTATTAGGTATTGGAGGTTTTGATGAAAATTTCAGGTTCTCAGAAGAACATTTTACTTATAGAAACTATCTTATTGGTTTTAGGTATAATCTTAATGCTCATTCCGATTAAACGTGATAATTCCGAAGAATATTCAAAAGAACTAACAGTAAAATTAAACTCAGCCAAATCAAAAATTGAAACGATTAAAGTTGAATCTGAATTAAGAATTATCAATTATATCTGCAAGTCATTACAAAAAAAAGTTGATAACTTAAAAATTGATCTTGAAAAATACTCTGATGACATTGAGAAGCTAAAAGAAATCGAAATAGAAATTACGAAATTAGATTCTGAAATTTCTTTTAAGAATAAAGACATCACTCGAGCACAGGAGATTGAACAAAAGCTTCATAACATAGATAATAAAATTTCCACTTCAAAAGATATTTATAAAAAATATCTGAAGAAGAATAGAAAGTTAAGAAAACAATTTGCTGCTATTGAGGAAAAAAATAAAAATTTATCTATCAAAGTAAAAGATACTACAGACATATCAAAACTCGAATCCTATGTAGAGGAGCTCAATAGGTTAAATGTTGAGTTTGATATTTTAAATGAAAAGCTTTCTAAAAGCAGTAAGATCCCAAAACCAGTTCCAAAGCCAACTCCAAAACCCGAGCCAAAGCCAGAACCGAAACCCGAACCCGAACCTGAACCTGAACCCGAGCCAGAGCCTGAACCTGAACCGCTGCCATTCCCAAAACCTGAACCCAAACCTGAGCCAAAGCCTGAACCGAAACCCGAGCCCAAAGGAGAAACTCGAAGACCAAAATTAACTTCAAAAACTATCCCGGAGTATCCCCGTAGAGCACGCGAGAGGGGCATTGAAGGAACAGTTATAGTTGAAGTTACAGTTGATATAAATGGAAATGTCATAGATTATAATATCATTGAATCTGCAGGAGATATACTCGATAAAGCAGTTATAAGAGTTGTTCAAAAAGCAAAATTTAATCCGGCATTAAAGGATGGTAAACCTGTAGAAAGTAAATATAAATTCAGGCCATTTAAATTTAAACTCCCTGATTAATCATAAGGAGAATCAAATGCCTTCAAAAGAAGAAGTTATAGAAAAAATTAAAACTGTGTTTGATCCGCATATCGGTGTTGATATCTACAGTCTTGGATTAATTTATGATATTAAAGTAGAAAATCCAAATGTCCTTATCAATATGACCTTAACCAACCCCGGTTGCCCAATGGCAAAATCTATTATGGGTGATGTAAAACAAAATGTTGAAAAACTTGAAGGGGTAGATAAGGTTGAGATAAATTTAGTATTTGATCCTCCCTGGGCACCAACTATGATGTCTGATGATTTGAAAAAAATGTGGAATATACCAGGCTAAAGCAACTCTGTTGCTTTAGCAGAGAACAGAGAACAGAGAATAGACCCAGAACCACGCACTTCGTTAGGGTATCTGGGCTCCGGAACAGTTGTTTCTTAGAAATCAGAAAAACAGAAAAATAAAATTCGTTTGATCTCATAAAATCATTTGTATAAAATAATATCCTTCATCAATTTTAATCACTTAATTATTTCTTCTTAAAATATTTTTTCATACTCGGTATAAAACCGGATTAAAGCAACTCTGTTGCTTTAGCAGAAAGTAGAGAATTGCTTCGCTTCGCTACGCATTTAAAATTTATGATTGATAGTTGATAGTTTATAAACCGATTTATCTAACGTTTTTTTATCTTCGCTTTTGATGTTTTTATATTCTTTTTTTATTGTTATCATAAAAATCGCGCTGACAACATCTGAACTATTAAACTATCCAAACATTCGCACATTTAAACACATGCAAAGCATGCCTTGAACGAACTATCGTCACTGGTTGAACATTTAAACACATGCAAAGCATGCCCTGATAAACACTTGAACTATTGAACTATCAAAGCATCTTTAGCATTTAAACTTTTTTTGAACACTTGAACCATTGAACTATCAAAGCATTTTTAACACTTAAACATTTTTGTAACCATTTGAACTATTGAACACTTGAACTATTTAAAATACCCTTCTTTTTTCAGTTTCTTTACTTCTTCTGCAGATCTTAATCTATATGGTTTTTTCCGTACATCCGGCACGGGAGTTCCACCGCCTGGGACAGCCCCGGAGACCGACATATTTTTAACTTGAGTAAATGCTCCAAGTCCCATCTCATCGATGAATAAAAATTCAAGTTTCTTCGGGTAGGCATAATACCATGTTTCTGAGAAATACTCTCTTTCAAGACCTCTTGTTTCTTCAAGTGAAGGTCTATACCTCCCTCTAGTAATATCATCCGGAGGTCCAAACATAATATAAATTCGACCTCGAGCTGTCATATGTCCTGGTGTTTTTAATTCTTTATATTTTTTATCTGCATACCTAAACCTTCGTTTAAGTTCTATATAAAAATCATTTCTTTTTGTTTCAATTTCGGGATCATACATCTTCCAAAAATTTTCAGCATATTCAGGTCTATGTTCAGGTTCAGCTTTCAGATAACCTACATATTCTCTTCTATATGCAAAAATTTTCATCATTGCAAACTCGTCTTTCTCATATTTATCCAGTTTCCTTTCCAATCGATAATTGGTACAGCCCTGAAAAAGAATTGTTCCAAGGAATATAAAGATTAAGAAGATGATTAAATTAAACTTTTTGTAATTTCTCATTTTCCTCTCCTATGAGTTAATATATTACAGCAATTTTAAATAATTTTTTACCATCATTTTTTGTTTCGATTATAATTAGATATATTCCAGTTGCCACTCTTTTTGCTTTTGAATTCTTACCATTCCAGGTAATTACTCCACCCTTTGTACAGCCTCCGGTATTATATGGATCCGGAGCAGTTATCGGGTTAGAGAAATATTTTAGATTTATATCATCGAATTCTGCAACTAAATCCCCAGTAATATTAAAGATTTTACAACTTTTAACATCCGGTGGTACCTGTTCAATCATTATTCCACCAAAAATGGTTCCGGTATTTTTATCATTATCATTGGGTCTATATGGGTTCGGATAAATTCTAACCTCACTAAAATCTGATGATTTAACTTTTTCTTTCAAGGCAAAAATTCCAAACATTGAAAAATGATCAGTATAAATTGTAATAGTATTTTGAACCGGATCAATTTCTCCGCCTATAACTTCCCACTTATTCTCATTTTCATTCCAATACCAGATTTTTAATTCAAGTTCATTGATTCCGGGATCTCCTGTTCCGTCCACATACCCATTATCATCAATATCATTATAATGAATTGTCATTTTTACAGGATTCTCAAAAGTTATCCCTTCGTTATCAGCATAGAACTCTCTAATTTCACCTGTCTCGATCATCCGGCCTGTTGTATCAGAAGCAGGTGGTGGTGAGGTCGGGGCGATTACACTTAATTCCACACTACCGGAGACATCATCACTTCCAATCGAGACTTCGGTATATCCAAAATCCTTTAAAGTTTGACCAGTTGAATCAGTTTGAGAAACTGAAGTTATCGGTAAAATATTTAACCTGAAACTGCCATCGGAAACTTTTGCGATATATGTCAACCTATCCCCGCCATAAGGAGCCCACATTGAAAATGCTTC